>NZ_JBCOCI010000001.1:0-95933 GCF_040929485.1 Phocaeicola sp. RTP21198st1_B8_RTP21198_201120
AATTATCTGCAAATTCAGTAATGAGAGGACGTGTAAACGCAATAAGGACGTTCAAGGGCTTAGTTGCGGATTTGAGGATAATGTAATTGGATGGAAAAATCTGGATGATAAGCCGTCTTACGATGATATAATGGACCGGGGGACGGATATCAGTGGACTAGGAAGCAATGGAGGTGGTTCTGCACCGGAAGAAAATTGGAGTTGGGACAAGCCTTATTCCCATATCCGTACTTGCAATATCTTGTTGGAAAAGGCAGAAGCCTATGATGGAAGCCAAAGCGATATTGCCCAGTCAGTGGGTACTGCTTATTTTTTTCGTGCATGGCAGCATTTTTATTTGTTGCAACATTTTGGTGGTGTGCCTATTTCAGACCATGTGTTGACTGTCAGTGACGGAGTGTTACAGGCCCCTCGAAACAGTCGGTATGAAGTGGCAGCCTTTATTATGTCCGATTTAAGAGAGGCTGTAAAGCACTTACCTAAAGAGACAGAAATCCCGGAAGGAAGCAAAGGAAAAGTAAGCAAGGAAGCTGCCAAGTCTTTTTTGGCCAGAGTATTGCTTTATGAGGCTACGTGGGAAAAGTATGTTCCTGCTATCAATTATGATTTAGATGGTGATGGTACTTCACAAGGGGCAGGCACTGCTAAGCCAGAAGGATATCCTTCTATAACCGATATGCTGACAGAAGCAAAGCAGATGTCAAAAGAGGTGATAGAAGAAGCTGAAAGTGGAACTTATAAGTTGTGGACAGAATGTGACTCTTTGAGTTATTACTATTTGTTTAATATTGATGATAAAGGTGGGAATATTCCTAATTTCAAAAGTGCGGGAAAAAGTACAAATAAAGAATTTATTTTTTACAAAAAATATGACTACGATCTGAACCGCGGTGGTATTAATTTATCGCATTCAGTCATGGTAGGCGCAGCAACGGGTATGAGTGCCCAGTTTGGTGAATCTTTCCTTTGTCGCAACGGACTTCCTATTCGTATCAGTTATACAGGTAGTATGTCTGATGCGCAGAATAATCCAGAATTCGAGGGATATGCTACATTTATAGGTGAATATCGTAATCGTGATTATCGTTTTGTCGGCTGTACTTTCTTGCCTGACCGTGTATCTTATAGTAGCCGTACTGAAGATGGACGTCAGCGTACGGATGCTAATCAACCGTATCCTACTCCTGTGTTTCCGAAGGACAATGATCATTATGATCCTACTGATCCCGTATATAGCAGTTCTTGTGCAGTGTTCCATCCCACAATCAGAAATAATAGTACAATGGGGGGATATAGCAGCCGTAAATATCTGATTGAAGGAGCGAATCGTCCGGATAATACAGAATCTGCAGATTTCCCGTTGATCCGTTTGGCAGAAGTACATTGCATTTATGCCGAAGCTACTTGTGAATTGAATAATGGAAACATTTCAGATGAAGATCTTAATTTTTCTATTAATAAAAATCGTGCCCGTGCCGGAGTGGCTCCTTTGACCAATGCGTTGATTGCCAATGTTTGGGATGCTGGTTATTGGGATCATGCTACAGGAAAAACTATTTGTAAAAAAATGAATATGTTGGATGAAATACGTAGAGAGCGTGCATGTGAACTTTTTGGTGAAGGCTTTCGTATGGACGATTTGAAACGTTGGGGTATTGCGCATATCAACCTGACTGGCCGTAAACTGGGCCGACATGTTTTGAGGACAGCATACGAAACAGAGAAAGCCAATGATGCCACTTACTTCGGTGAACCTTGTTATTATCCGGAAAAGTATCCTTTGCTTTATGGGCTTTATGAGGGCTCTGATCCTAACGACCCTGACTATGGACGTTCTATAGCAACTTTGGCTGGTAATTTGCTTTATACACAAAGAGATTATTTAGATCCTATTCCTCGTCAGCAGATACGTTTGAATCCGCAATTAACGCAGAATCCCGGTTGGTAATAAAAACTGAAGGATAAATCGAAAATCAATAGACTGATTTATAGCAGATAGGGTGTGAAATAAGAATATTCTTTAGGTAAAAGATTATTTCACGCCCTAATTTATAATGAAATTGCAGTATATTAGAATTGCCGGTAGGCGATTTGAGTGATTGATAGTTATCGAACGTATATTCTATAAAACCAATAATAAACTTTACAAATGGAAAGAATGAGAACATTATGCTTGATAGGTCTTTTATGGATGATGACCTGTATCCTTTATGCGCAAAACCAGTTGATAACTTACACGGTTCCCGGTGACGGGGTGGAGTTGAAAGACGATTTTACAGTTCGGGTGAGGCAATCGGGCGGTGGATGGAAAGAAGTAGTCACTTATCCGGTGAAAGTAGATGAAGTACGCCAGACGAAGCATCATGTTGAACTGGCCTCAATGGGATATTTTGACTTTTCCGGGCAGGTGGAAGTTTCCGTCACCTATAATAAAGGAGAAGTAAAGAGTGGCAGGGTGCGTCCGTTGTCGTATGGTATCACTCCGAGGACCAGCGGCAGTACGATAACTTTTACACTAGACCGTCCGCGTAACTTGTCCATTGAAGTAAATGGAGACATCTTCCATAATCTTCATCTTTTTGCGAATCCGATAGATGAAAACCGCCCGAAGAAATTGAAAGACAAGAATCTGATTTATTTCGCTCCGGGAATACATCAGTTACCCGGCGATACACTCAATGTTCCTTCGGGAAAGACTGTCTATGTGGCAGGTGGGGCCATTGTGCGTGGATGTATCCGTGCGGTCAATGCCCGTGATGTGAAAATTCTGGGACGGGGTGAGGTGCATCCCGAAGGTCGTGGGGCAGGTATCAGCATTATTAATTCACGAAATATATATGTGGAAGGTCTCATCACAACCCAATGTCCCACTGGAGGTTCGGACAGTGTGACAATCCGCAATGTAAAGGCCATCAGTTCATACGGGTGGGGGGACGGTATGAATGTGTTTGCCAGCAACAACGTCTTGTTTGACGGAGTATTTTGCCGTAACTCCGATGATTGCACTACCGTGTATGCTACACGTATGGGGTTTCATGGCGGATGCCGTAATGTAACAATGCAGAATTCTACCCTGTGGGCAGATGTGGCGCATCCTATTTTTATCGGGTTGCATGGAGATGTGGAAAGAAATGAAGTGATGGAGAATCTGACTTACCGGAACATTGATATTTTGGATCATCGGGAAATGCAGGTGGATTATCAAGGCTGCCTGGCTATCAATGCAGGTGATAATAATCTGGTCCGGAATGTGCGGTTTGAGAATATCCGTATCGAGAATTTCAGGCAAGGACAATTGGTGAATCTGCGTATATTTTATAACAAGAAGTATTGCAAGGCTCCGGGCAGGGGCATTGAGAATGTGCTTTTTAAAGATATTACCTATAATGGCGATCATGCCGAACTCTCACATATTGTTGGCTATGACAAGGAACGGATGGTGAAGAATATTCGTTTTGAGAATCTGAAGATAAACGGTAAAGTTATATCGGATGATATGGCCGGCAAGCCTGCATGGTATAAAACATCAGACATGGCGCGTTTCTTTGTTGGGGAACACGTGGGCAGTATTGTATTTACAAAATAAAAAAGGTCAGTCTCAAGCAAGAGTTTCAAGAAGATTTAAACAACTCAGCTAAAAAGACCTACAACATTGTCTAAAGAAAATTATTATAAATGGCATGAGGTAGCAGTGAGTTCGGTAGTATAGCGACTGTTTTCTTACTGTATGTTTTTTGAAAAATATCTGTCACACTGTCATATGACTTTTCAATGCTTTGTTATACAGCGTGTTAAATCTGTGATGAATACTGTGACAGATAAAAAAAGTGTCACCCTTCTCTGTCACATAGAAACGGATGAAGTAGTTCTCTCGACGAACTATTTCATGCAGATAACCTATATGGTTAACAGGGTGTTCCAACGTGTGGAACAGTTGATTTCACCATCAGAAACAAAGTGTTTTAATGTAACTTCTTGATTTATATTTATTTATAGAGATATTCAAAGATATAGGTAACGATTTGGTTGCAAAAGTCTTGCTTTCAGTTACACTGCTTTGCATAATTTCAAATAACTATGTACAAATATAGGTAATAGTTGCAATATAGCCAAATTTATTCAGATATATTTTGCGTACAATACTGACTATTAGAATTTTAACTTATATCGGTGCATAAAATTCTTCCCATTGAAATAGCCGGAATTACCCTCCGGCTATTTTTGTACCTCTTTGTCGGTTTCTGTCTTTTTTTGTCGGTTGCTCAACGGTTGAGTAACCAATGGCCTCATAATAACTCTGTAATATTGCACCATAAACGATAAAAACAAGGTCAATATGAATAACAGAAAAGTCGTACCGGGTGCCGGAGTTACCCATATGTTAAGTACCATCCTTGCCAAAGTGAACAGGATTGAACAGCTGCTTTCACCTAATATTGAAAACCTGCCGGACAGCGAGATTCTGGATTCAAAAGGAGTCCGCCTGCTGACCAAGATGTCCGACAGGACACTTTTGAGACGTCGCAATGACGGCACGCTGCCCTTTCACCGCGACAAGGGAAAGATTTACTACCGCCGTTCGGACGTGCTGCGTGCCATGTTACTGGAAAAGGAAGAACACTCTAAAAATAAAAGGTTATGAGAAAGATGATCAAGATTGAAAGCAGTTCATTCGCTGCGCTCGTGAGAAGTTACAAGAAGTCCCTCAACATGCTGGCCGTACTGCAACATATCTGTGAGGACAACAGTGTCGAATTGTCCATGCTGCCGGATGAGGTATGTGAACTGATAGGGCTTGAACCGGCTGAAATAGAGAAACAGCGTCTGAACGGACGTCTGCGCTTTGCGGAAGAGGAAAACGGCACAAGGCATTACTCAATCGTGGATATAATCAACCTGAAGGATTCGATTGACAGCAGGAGAATAAACAGGCAGGTAGAGGAACTTTCATTCGAGGAAACGGACTGATGTGACACATCCCCGTTTCAGACAAGGGCACGGACGGCAGGTCGGATTTATCCGGGTGCCGTCCGTGCCTTTGTCCTTTCCTGAAAACGGCTCTTTGCGGCAAACTGCGGAAGTGGAGCCTGCGCAGCTTCCGGGGTTTGCCGCAATGTGCCGTGGGAAACATTACGATATTTTTCGGGTTTCCTTTGCCGGCATTATAATTTTCATGGACGGTACATGCCTTGCCTGTTGTGACTGGTCGGGTGCAATATCGCTGCCGCTGACCGGTCTGACCTTTTCCTGCCCGGCCATATCATCGTTCCCGTACTGTTCGGGCTGTTTCAATGTGAGTTGTATCCTCCGGTTCAACGTGGCGAGTTCCTCTGTCAGTTCCTTTATCTCCCCCTCTTTGGGCCAGAGCGTGGAGACTATCTCACGCAGGACCGGCAGGTCTTTCTCCAACTCCGTATTGTCCTTTTTCCGTTTCTCTATCATGCCGGGAATACGCTCCAGCGCATTGATGAAGTTCATTACGGCCAGCTTCGGGTCTTTGGCGATATACCCGTTATTATAGGTGTATTTGATGCCGTCCAGTCCCTCGACCATGAACTTGTTCTGCAAGGATTCCGTGCTTCCGTCCCAGACCTTTTCGGAACGTACCAGAATACGGAAGTCGAACAGCGTTCCTATTTTCATATAGTCATCCTCAGTCCGGGCATTCCGGTTGATTGCGGACAATCTGTCGGCCAGAATCTCGATATTGCCGGACTCCACCCCGTCCAGTTTGAGCGGATTGGGCCTCAATCCGGTGGCCGTATCCGTAGGGGCAACCCGGTTCAGGTATTCCCAATCCCGCGTGAAACGCTCTATGAAAGTTTCGTTCTTTTCAATTTCTGAAACCTTCTCGTGCAGCTTCCCTTTGGCGTTCCCCTTGTTCCTGTGGTATGCCAGCCTTTCGCTCTCAAGGACCGCCAGTTTCTTTTCCAGCTTGGCCTTTTCCAGCAGGTCGTTGTTGTCTGAAAGAATGGCCACGTACTCACTGAAGCTCACCCCGCCGTTTTCATCCATCGCTCCCTCATCAATGGTCCGTGTAGCGAGATTATGGCTTTTTAACTGGTTGATGAACACCTGCTTGTTATGAAGCAGGTTGAACTTGTAACTGTCCAATGATTTTTCCACCGTATAGATATAGCAGTCCACCGTATTGCCGGCATGTTCCTTGGCCACGATATTCCCTTTTCTTACCGCTCTTCCGTTACGTTGTTCCAGGTCGGAAGGCCTTCAGGGTATGTCCAGGTGATGGATGGCCACGGCCCTCTGTTGGGCGTTGACTCCCGTTCCCAGTTTCTGGGTGGAGCCGAAAAGGAAACGGATGCGTCCAGAGTTCATGTCGTCAAACAGTTCCTTACGCGCGTTGTCGCTGTTCACTTCCTGAATGAAACGGATCTGCTTTTCCGGAATGTCGTGGTCTTCCACCAGCTTGCGCCTGATTTCGCTGTAAATGTTCCATTCGTCCGGCTTGTACGTGCTCAGATCGGAAAACACGAATTGCGTGCCCTTCTGGTCGAGATACTTGTAGTAGTATTCCGCAATCCTGGCCGCGCAGTGGGATGCCTTGTTTCCCGGATTGTCCCCGTATTTCATGTCGATGAGGCGCATGTCAAGCGACATCTTGTTCGAGTAGTTGGTGGCTATCAGCATTTTCGCCTTCTCCTCCGCATCGGACAGCGGAAGGCGGTCTATATGGGTGGCGTCCCCGCTCTCCGCAAACTTTATCAGCTTCTCTATGGACATCTCCTGGTCGGGTGTGGGCGGTATATGGTACAGCTGCTGATTAAGCTTCGGCCTGTCCACACCCACGTCTTCCGCAGTCTTGTAGTCGGTTATCTCCGCGTAGAAGTTGGCAAGTTCGGGTACTTTGATAAAGTACCTGAACCGTTCCTTCTGCACGATCTGGTTGGTCACGGAGAACTCAAAATCCGTGCTTTTCTTGGCATATACGGCGGCCCAACCGTCAAAGCAGGTGATTCCCTGCCTTTCCATTTCTCTGGGGCGAAGGTATTTGAAAAGCAGGTAAAGCTCGGTCAGACTGTTGGAGATGGTCGTACCCGACAGGAAGGTGGCCCCCAGGTCCCTACCGGAACGTTCCTGAATGGTACGGATGGCAAAAAGCAGGTTCATCGCCTTTATGCTTCCTTCCGGGTTTCCAAGTCCCGAAACCCTTGCGTGACGGGTGTTGAACATCAGGTTCTTGAAATTATGCGATTCGTCCACGAACAGGTGGTCGATGCCCATCTGTTTGAAATCAACCACGTCATCCGTCCGCCCTTTGATGGTATCCTCCAGTTTTTCAAGTTTCGCCTGAAGATTCTCCTTCCTCTTTTCCAGCCCGCGTATAATCCAGCCGCTGACCTCGTTTCCCTGTTGCTCGAATACGGCAAGGCTCTCCTCTATGCTTTCTATCTCCTTATTGTATATCTCCTGCTGTATCTCCGGTGACTGGGGTATTTTTCCGAACTGGTCGTGCGTGAGTATGATGCAGTCCCAGTTGTTGTTCTTGATGTCATGGAATATCCCGACACGTTTTTCGGGGGTGAAATCCTCCTTTCCCGGATACAGTACCTTCGCGTTCGGATATGCCCTTTTGAATGTGTCGGCGATGTCGTGCACGTTGCTCTTCAACCCTATAATCATGGGCTTGTCCGCCAGTCCGAGACGCTTCATCTCGAAGGCGGCCACACACATGATGAGCGTCTTTCCGGTGCCCACCTCGTGGTCGATTATCCCCCCGCCGTTGAGTTTCAGCATCCATACCGCATTTTTCTGGCTGTCATACAAGCCGGGGATGTCAAGACCTTTCAAATCAAGGAAAGGAAAGTTTTGGCAGGAGCCGTCGTAATCCGGCCGTACATAACAGTTGAACTTGCGGTTGTACATGCCGGCAAGGTTCTGCTTGAATTGCGGGAGCTGCTCGTTCAGCCAGTTCACGAACTCCTTGCGTATCTCGTTGATCTTGGCGTCGGCAAGCTGGATGGCGTCGGCATCGCGCACCTTTATGTCTTTTCCGTCCTTGTCCTGTACGGTTTTTGTGATGTCGGGCACGGTGTTGTGCAGGGCATGTTTCAGCAGGTCATTCCCGTAATATCCCCTTTTTTCTCCTTTCACGAAGTATTTGTCGGTGATGTTCGCGTTGCTTCCTTCAAGGGTTATGCCGAACTCGTCGATGCTTTCCGTATAGCTGATGCGAGTCTTTACCCCGAAAAGGTATTCCGCAAACTCTTCATATACGGATGTGGGTATCCACCGTTCACCCAGGTTGAAATCAAGCAGCTCGAAGCCGATGGGTTCCGGTGCGGCGTCCTTCAGCGCTTCCAGCGACCTCCCGCTTTCCTTGTCATCGGGGTATTCCTTGAGATGTTTCTCTATCCATTCCGCTTTGGCGATGACGTTCCCCGCAATGAAACGGTCCCTTATCTCGTATCTTTTCATCATGGGGTTGTAGAAGATACGGCTTTCAAGCTGCTCAAGCAGTTCCCGCCTGCCGATGTCGCTCAGGCTCTCCATATACTCCAGATTCACCTCCCCGAACTTGTTCAGTGAGGCCGCGAGCGCTTCCTGGGCGGTGTCCGCATGTTTGACCTCGTTGGCATTGAATGATACGGGGACGGTGAATATGTCCGCTTTCTGTATCTTGCCCCGGATGCTTCTTTCCAGTGAGAGCATTTCCCTGCCTCCCGCATCCATCAGCAGGAACTTGGCGTTGTCCTTGTGGTTGAGTTCCAGGAACATGCGTCTGAAACGGTCATACTGCCTGTTGAGTTCCTCACGCAGGCCGGGCTGTTCGGTTTCCGTCTCGGCTTCAGTCCTGTAAAGCTCATGGTATGCCTCACGAAGGGGGATATAATAAGAGGCCCGGTATTGCTGGGTTACTGTCAGTCTGAGCGGGTGGAACTGTACTTCGGGGGTGCTCATGCCCCGAAGGTGGCCGTATTGTTCGCCTGATTTTACAATGGAGCCGTTCTTGTATTCCGGTTTCAATTCCCCGTCAAACGCTCTTGGTTCCATTTCTTTTTTGCGTTCCTCCTCCATCTTCCTCCTGCGTTCCTGCCATGCCGCCTCCGCCTCGGCCTGCGCCAGGGAAAGGTCCTCTTCCTGGACCGCTTCGTCATAAGCGTTCTCCTGCGAGAAGAGATTGAACATTTCGGGCGTGTTATCCTTCTTCTTACGGGATGCCGTCACAACTTTTCTTTCCGGCATTCTGCTTTCCGGTACTTCCGTCTCTTCTTCGGCATAAGTGTCGAAAAGGTTGAGCATGGGTTCATACGGTCTGGTGGAAGGGAGATGTTCCACCCGCTCGCTTTTTTGTGGCCGTTCGCCCTCTTCCGTTATGGTGATTGTCGGTAGGATGGTTGTGGACGGAACGGACTTCCGGGATAGGTTCTCCGTGTAGAGTTCCCGGTTCAGACGGTTCTCGATGTCCCGCAAGAGCAACCCACCGAGTTCTTCGGAAATGGTCTCCACGCTACCGTCATGGATGAAGTTCATGGCGGGCTGCCCGTACATGTTCTTACCGGTCTTGACAGCGGTATGGATAATGTGGTCCAGTTCCTTGTAGCTGTTGTTGATGGTGATGTTTCCGGGCAGTGTGCGGGTCTCGATGAAGTTCCGTTCCGCTTCGGTCAGTCCGTTTTTCCGGCTATTCTTCTGCAATACGATCAAGTCGCTGCTCACTTTGGTTCCGGCATCGGTGAAAAGGTTGCCGGGCAGGCGGACAGCCGAAACCAGTCCGGCGTGGTTCACCAGCCATTCCCGTATGGGACGGTTGCCGGGCGAGTCCATGACTCCCGAAGTCGTGATGAAGGCCATTATGCCGCCTTCCCGCAGCGTATCCATGCCTTTCAAAAAGAAATAGTTGTGTACGGCGTTGAGTACCCCTTTGCGTACCGGATCGCCACTGCGGTCAAAGTCACGGTCATATACTCTGGTATCTCCGAACGGGATATTGGAGGACGCCACATCGAAATAACCATTATAATAAGGTTGTATGGTCTGGAAGCCGTCTATAATGACCTTGCTGTCCGGATAGAGCGCGGAGAGAATCCTTCCGGTGAGCTTGTCCTTCTCAAAGCAGGTTATTTCAGGCACGTCCTTCAGAGAGCTGATGAAAACTCCGGTACCTGCGGAAGGGTCAAGAAAACGTCCGGGGACGACACCCGACGCCTGCAACGTCCTCTGTATGACGGATGCCACCGCTTCGGGGGTATAGAATGCGGTAAGTACGGAATTTTTAAGGCTTTGTATATACTCCTTGTACTGCTTCTCGTCCGTGGAATACTCCCGAAGCAGTTCATGCAGCAGTCTCACCTGAGGGAACAGTTCCTTGTCAGCCGTTCACTTTCCGATGTCCGTGTCTTTTTCTGCCGGATTGAGGATACATTTCAGTCCTCCGAAACCGGTGTAGCCGTTCAATACTTTGCGCCCTTCTTCGGTGAGACAAAACTCCGGGCGCATGAACAGGTATTCAAGTGCGGCCATGTTGTCCGCCAGATGTTGTCGCTTGTTATATGCCATATTGTTCTATATTTGATTGGATGAAACCTGTCAGTTCGATGGTGAGGATACGGTAAGAAGGGGAAGCCTCAAACCTGTCGTCTATGGGATATTTGTTGAATACGGCTTCTGCGGACGGCAGTAGTCCCAGGCAGAGACCCTTCCGCTTTTCAGGGGGCACTTCCAGGAACCATTCCGACACCACTTCAAAAAGGGTGTCGAACTTGGAAAACTGCAAGTCCCGGTAAAGCACGGCGTCCGACTGTTCCAATGCCTGCGTGACGGTCAGACCGTCACGTATGGAATGTTCATAGACATTGGCTGCCTCATCGGCTCTTGACCTGATAAAATCCGGATTCCCGGCCATGTGGGGATGACTTTCTCGTAAATGAAGAAGGAGAGCCGTTTCAAAGTATGACAGTTCTCCCTCTGGTGTATTGTTATGTTGCATAATCGGTTTGTTTTTACGTTGGATGATTCCATATATTCATTAAACATATACCCGACGGCCATCGGTGTGGTAATCGGGTATATATGTGAAGTGTGGCCGTTTCCGTAAGACTATGCCACGGAAAAGCTGTTTTTCTTGGGTTTGGGCGTGAAGGATGCGGCGTGACGTACCGTCTGCTTGCTTTCCTTTTTCTGGTCCTGTTTCCGGTTTTCAAGATTCGGCTTGTACTCCCTCGCGTTCTTTCCTATGAGAAGGTTGTTGCTCTTGTTGCTGAAGCGCACGTCATCGGAGAATGTCCTGCCCTTGTAGCGCATATTCTCAATATATACCATTTCATGGTTTTCCAGCATCTTTTTCTGTTCGGGGGTGATTCTGGCTCCCATGATGGTGTCGTTCACTTTCAGCTGTTCTCCGGCCTGCTTGAATGCGATGTCCATGATTCTCGGATCGACAAAGGCCACGCCGGAAAGAAGCGTGTCGTTCTTGCGCTGTATGTCATTGATGGAAAGTTGCCCGCCTGATGCGAGAACCTGCTTCTGCTTGTCGTCCAGTCTTTTCCCGTAGATGTAGTCCGGTATCTTGATGGCGTCCACGGGCATCGTGATGATACGGTTGCTCGGTTCATGGAAAGCCACGTAACAGTTGCATACTTTTCCTGTGTAGGTATCCTTCATCTCCTTTATTCCTCCCAGTGTTCCGGTATCCTGGAGTTTCTGCTTTTCCTCGTCCGTGAATACGCCTTTATAGGCGGGTAGGTCATATTGCGGCTTGTCGAGCCTGCCCAGTGTTTTCAGCTGTACCTTGCCGTCCTCACCCTTGACACAGAGGAAACAGGCCTCACCCATGTCCTGCTTGATACCGTTGACTTCCTTGCTGATGGGGAAGGCGGTGGAAGTGATTCTGCCCTTGAGCATTTCACCCATGCAATGGTTTTCAAACAACAGTTGCTTGTCCACTCCCAGCGCACTGAGTTCCTTCCAGGGAAGCTGGTGCTCGTCGAACTTGTAGCGTCTGGCAAGTTTGGCGATACGCCCTTCATCGTTCAGTTCACTGTTCTCTACCAGTTTTTTGCCTTCCGGTCCGGGGTCTTCCCCCTTTCGGATCTGGATGACGGCGTTCAGGGTCTTTTCCAATACAGCGAGAGGGATAAGGAAGAAACTGAAACTTGTGGGATTGTTGTATTGGTTCTTGAAATTCGTGAAGAACAGTTCCAACGGTGATGTGCGGTCCAGCTTCAGAAAGCTGTTGTTGTTCTTCTTGTCGGGTGGTACGATTTCGAGACTGCCGTCCTGCTCGTTCATTTTGGAAACGACTGCGGTCTTGTTCGTTCTTTTGTCAAGGACTGCCATTACGTGCTCTTCCTGACCTTGCTGCTCTTGTTCTTGCTTTTTCTTTGCCATAAATTCTAAAATTAAAATGATACAATAATGATTATTACCGGGTAAACTTTAGCCCGTCGGTGCGAATGTAGAACATTAGTTAATAACATGTTATAATATTGAAGGTATGGGGAATGAATGGCTGTATTTGGCGTAAGTTGGCTGATTTAATGATTTTCTCTTTCAATAAATAAGAAATTAGTTTGTGATATGGAATGGAAAAGATAAATTTGCAATTCTATTATTTTAATGATTTAAAATCAATAAAAAACAATATATATGATTCCCAATATCTTTATTCAGAATGTTTCAGAAGTTTTAGGAAATACAAGTGATGGTTTAACAACGTCTCAAATTGTAACATTGTGCTCTGCATATGCAATTGATTTTAATATAGATATCCCTTATACTTCTTTGCCTTTGCCACAAGATGGTTCAGTACCTAATAAAAGAACAGCATTGAGAAAAAATTTAGAACGATTTACTCCAGAACAGCAATTTAAAATTATAAAGGAATTATGTGAACTTGAACAATTTGCAGGAAATGCTAAAGTTAAAGACTTGAAATTGAAATTAATAACTCGTTATGGACACTTAAACGTTGATTCTGATGTCATCAATGAGATACTCATTGATGAAACGAAGCATTGGCTTAATGATTATCCAGATTCTCTTAAGTTGTATCAATCTGCTCTTGATAAATTTAAAGGAAACATATTTGAAAGAAATCTATTAGATGATTTACGGTTGTCATTAGAGATTCTTTTGAAAAATATATTAGATAATGATAAGTCTTTAGAGAATCAATTGTCAGGACTTGGAAAATTTATACAAGATAGAAATGGTTCTAAAGAATTAGGAAATATGTTTCAAAAATTAGTAGAATATTTTTCAAAATACCAAAATACATATATAAAACATGATGATAACGTAATTGAAGAAGAGATTGAATTTATATTTGAAATATCATCCTCGTTTATGAAGCATTTTATTCGTATCAATAATCTGTAATTTCTACTTCAATTGGCGTATTGGACTATTGATATAGATTTGTTGATTAGACATATTTAATGATATTATTCCGAATTTGATTAATGAGTTTATTTATATAGAAAAATTATGCATAACAATATTGTTAATTTTTTGATTCAATTTATATCTCGTTGGGGATGTACAAAAGTTGTAGTATTGTATTTGTCCTTAGTTTTTTCATTCATAACATTCACAGTTGTTTCCATAACGATTGAACCTCAAAGAATAAAAATAGTATGTGGTTCTATGTCTTTTTTAAATATCTTAGCATTGATAATAATAACTTATCCGATATCTCTTTATCTTCGTCAAACACGACAGCTACGGATTAATAAAGGTACTGATATTTTTGCAACTGTATACTTACCTAATTTAGAATATATTTTCTCTTTGTTAAACATAGAGGAATACTCAATATGGAGTTATTATGTTAGTAATTCGGGGCAATTTAAACTTAAAGTGACACAATATGAAAATCTTGACAAGTTGGTACGTTTTATAAAATCGCGTAATCAATATCAAGAATTTGAGAAATGGGATAAATTGATAGCTAATTTAGGATTATTAATAGCAGATTTGATAAAAGTGTGGGATGAACATATCAAAAGTTTTGGTGATGATTATTATACTATAGAAAGTTTTTATAAAACAGAAATGTATGACCATAATTATAATGAAAAATTAGAAGCTAATTATAACTATTGCTTTTTAATTGGAGACTTAATTTTAGAGTTAACACGTTTATCTAATCTAATATTAAATAAGGTTAGAGATAAGTATCCTAACTTTTTAGTAAATATAGGTAATTTATATATTGCATATACTAATAATGATGAAGTTATTCAATACCAAGAAAAAGAGATATCAATATCACCTTATCCAGGCTTAGCCTGTTTTAAACAGGAACGATTAACTCGTAAGGAAACTTTTGGAAAATCAGGAACAAAAGAATGTACTCTGATTAAATAATTTTTGTTATAACAAATGGTCGCTATGTCACAAAAGATATATTTTAAGTGTCTGTCATTCAATTTGTATTGAAGAACCACCTTAAATATTTATTTAAAGAATTCAACTATATTTTGAATGACAGATTGGTCTCTTTTAACAAGAAAATTACTCATTATTATCCAACAAATATTTGAGTTCTGGGTCGTTCTCAATGCGTATCAGTTCATTCTCCACCAATTCCACAATATCCTGCTTAATTTGCCGGTAGTTGGCTTGTATCTGTTGCTCCATTGTATCATTGCCCTCCGCATCCAGAAAGCTGCTGATTTCAGGAATGGGCTGATAAGCCGCCGTCTCTTTCTGTACCGCATCATTATCCACCACTATCTGCGCATGGAAAATCTTCTGGTCTATCGTCTCTCCGAAATTGTCCGTTACAGCACCGACAAACATACCTTGCGAAAGTGTACTGATTTTGCTGGCAGGTATCAGACTGTCCAGTTGTGTGCTGATGGAAGTGGAAGTGTCACTGCGGTTGATGCTAACAGACTCCCGCTTTTGCAGGATTTTTCCAAACCTTTCTGATAGCGTTTTGGCCGTTTCACCCACCACTTGACCGCTGAAAACATTACCGACAGTTGACATGATTACAGCGGCTTCCTTGTCACCATAGTCACGTTTCAACTGGCTGAAGTCCTGAAAACCCAACACAACCGCTACCTTGTTGCTTCGCGCCGTGGCTATCAGATTATCCAGACCTTTAAAGAAAATCGTGGGTAATTCGTCAATGATTACACAACTTTTGAGTTGCTTCTTCTTGTTTATCAGCTTCACGATACGGGAGTTATACAAACCTAAAGCAGCACCATAAATGGAAATTCTATCGGGATTGTTGCCGACACACAGAACTTTAGGCTCCTTCGGATTATTAATGTCCAACGTGAAGTCACTACCGGACATCACCCAATAAAGCTGTGGGCTTATCAGTCTGGACAGCGGAATCTTGGCTGATGCAATCTGCCCCATCAACTGTTCGCTGGCACCGCCTTTCCATGCGTCAATAAAAGGACTCAGATAATTCTCAAGCTCAGGATAGCTTGTCAAGATTGTAAATACATCCTCGTACCTTTTATTAAGCAATTCGATGGCATGTGGGAACGTACAGTATTTGCCGTTTTCATACAATTTCAAAAACCAGATTATCGCCGTAAACAAAACAATCGGAGATTCCACAAAGAAGTCCCCCTGCTTTTGCACCCAACTTTTATTCAGGTTTAACATGATGGTATAACTGGATTCGTAGGCATCCGAAATATCCGTCATCAGTTTCGGGGCCAACGGATTGCAACGGTGGCTCTTTCTCGGATCATCGAAGTTGATTACATAAAACTTGGGGGGTATCTTATAACGGTGTCTGTATTTAATAAGGTGGTTATAAGCAATAACCGACAGGTCGTCAAATTTAAAATCATATATATAAAGTGCATAAGACTTCTCGATTGCCTGCTTTATGTAATTATTGACCACCGCATACGACTTACCGCTACCCGGCGTGCCTACCGGTGGGTGACCTGTTCGGGGCTATCCTCTCGCGCATACAGATCCTGATGTTGCAGCAGGACATCCAGCAGATGCAGGACCCGACATTCATACCGGACGCATCGAACAGCGTATATTGTATCTTCATGATTATAGGTATCATCGGTTACTTCTGCGTGCCCACAGTGTCCTCGTGGATTATACAGGCCGGCGGTGCGGGAGCTTACGGGCAGAAGGCCAACGGTGCCGGGAAGATGGCCGGGAACGGTGCGGCGGCAGTCGGCGGTGCGGTTGGTGGATCGGTAGCCGGACGCATCAAGAAAATGTTTTAAACGTATCACATTAAAAAAACAGAAAAAGACATGGAATTCAAATCATTAAAAAACATCGAGACATCGTTCCGGCAGCTGCGGCTGTTCGGAATGGTATTCCTGGGAGTTTGCGCACTGGTAACGGTTTTCGCCACCTGAAAGGCATACGACTTTGCGGAAGCGCAGCGACAGAAAATCTATGTACTGGACAGTGGGAAATCGCTGATGCTGGCCCTCTCGCAGGATGCGCAGCAGAACCGCCCGGTAGAGGCGAGGGAGCATATCAGGCGTTTTCACGAACTGTTCTTTACCTTGTCCCCCGACAAAAGCGCCATTGAAAGCAATGTGCAGCGTGCCCTTTACCTCTCGGATGAAAGCGCCATTGGCTATTACCGGAACTTGCAGGAGAAAGGCTACTTCAACCGGATGATAGCGGGGAATATCTCGCAGACCCTGACGGTGGACAGCATCGGGGGGAACTTTGACAGCTATCCGTACGAGATGAGGGCCTATTGTCGGCAGCACATCATCCGTTCGAGCAGCGTTACCGAAAGGTCGCTTGTCACCACCTGCCGCCTGAGAAATGTGACCCGGAGCGACAACAATCCGCAGGGCTTCCTGATAGAAGGCTTTACAATCATCGAAAATAGGGACATCGGGCAGTATGAAAGATAACGGGCTGAAAAAGGTCTTCCAGTCGTTCAGAACGGGGAAAGACCGCCATATAGCAAAACTCCGCAGACGCTGGCAGCGGTTGAGTTACCGGCAGCAAAGGGTCATCATTCTTTACCTGCTCGGACTCTTCGCCGCCATCGACCTTGCCTACATCGTGGGCGGTTTCTGCGGTACAGACAAGTTTCCGATTGAGGTGCGGCATCTCCAAAGGGTGATGCTTCCCCTTCCGGACAGTATCCAACCATTAAAAAACAATGTATCCAATGACACAATCCGATAAGAAAGAAGAAAAAGTAAGGGAGAAGGAGACGCTGAAAGCGGAGCCGGTATCCCCAAAGGAGAAAAAGTTAAGCGGCAAGGCCGCCGGAAAGCTGAAATTTTATGGAGTGGTGGCATTCCTCTCCCTGCTGTGTGCCGGATTCATCTGGTTTCTTTTCAAACCGGATACGGCGGAAACGGTGGAAGGGGCGGCGGGCATCAACACCACCATACCCGATGCCATCGCACCCGAAACGATGGCCGACAAGCAGAAAGCCTACGAACTGGAAGAGATGAAGAAGCGCAGGCGGGAGAAAGTGAGGACCTTGCAGGACGTGGCGGGTGACTGTCTGACACCGGATACTTCGGAAGTTAGACCGGAAGCGCCGAAAGCGGATGCCATACGGGAGTCCAGGGAACGGCAGCGGCAGATTTCAAGGCAGATCACCTCGTTCTATCAGGAGCCGGAGGAGAGTCCGAAAGTGGCCGAACTGGAACGGCGGGTGAAAGAGCTTAACGAGAGGCTGGAACGTGAACGGAAATCACAGGACCCGCTGGAACTGATGGAGAAGTCGTATGAGATGGCGGCACGCTATTTCCCCGGTCAGGCGGGCGGTCAGGTGAAGAGCATACAGCCTGCAGACGGCACGGGCAGTTCATCGGGTTATCCTGCGGCGATAGTCGCAGGACGTGCCACGGAGAATGTGGTCTCGTCGCTGGCCTCGCCTCCGCTGCCGGATTCAATCCCACGCAATTACGGTTTTGCCACTGCCGTGGGCGGCGGACAGCTTGCCGGAGCCAATACGATACGGGCCTGCGTGGCCGAAGACCAGACGGTGACTACCGGGGCATGACTA
This sequence comes from Phocaeicola sp. RTP21198st1_B8_RTP21198_201120, assembly GCF_040929485.1. Taxonomy (NCBI): domain Bacteria; kingdom Pseudomonadati; phylum Bacteroidota; class Bacteroidia; order Bacteroidales; family Bacteroidaceae; genus Phocaeicola; species Phocaeicola sp. RTP21198st1_B8_RTP21198_201120. The sequence goes on from NZ_JBCOCI010000001.1 coordinate 17,951, forward strand.
AAATTCCGGCTGCTGGAACCGCTGCAAGTGGGCGGCGTGCTTGTACCGGCCAACACTCCGTTATACGGTACGGTGCGTATTGAGGGGCAGCGGATGGCGGTCACGGTGAAATCCATTGAAAGCGGCGGCAATATCCTGCCGGTGGAACTGGCGGCATACGACATGGACGGGCAGGCCGGGCTTTTCGTCCCCAATACCGCAGAGCGTACCGCCATGAAGGAAGCCGCCGCCAATATCGGGGGCAGTTTCGGGACAAGCATCTCGTTTGCACGCAGCGCTTCGCAACAGCTTGTCATGGACGTGACAAGGGGCGTGCTTAGCGGCGGATCACAATATCTTGCCACAAAGATGCGTGAGGTGAAGGTGGCCGTGAAAGCGAATTATCAACTTTTATTCATATCCAAAAAACAGTAATCAAATGAAGACAAGAATTATTTTATCAATAGTCATGCTTTTCTCCCTGCTGGGGGCAAAAGCGCAGGAGGCGGTGGAAACAAAGATATTTCCCGCCAACCAGATTATCGCACCGCATCAGATTGAGGTGACTTTCCAGAAAACCGTGCATATCCTTTTCCCTTCCGAAGTGAGATATGTGGATTTGGGTTCGTTTGACATCATCGCCGACAAGGCGATGGGAGCGGAAAACGTGGTACGTATCAAGGCGGCGGTAAAAGGCTTTGAGGGGGAAACCAACTTTTCGGTCATCACTGCCGACGGCTGTTTCTATTCATTCAATGTGGTTTACAAGGACGAACCGGCACAGCTTTCCATCGAGATGGAAGACTGGCTCCGGGACAATCCCGAAGGCGGCATTGCCGGTGACCGCATGTTCGTGAAGCTGAAGGAACTGGGCGGGGAGACACCGCTGGTGGTGAACCGCATCATGTACACGCTGTATAAGAAGAATAAAAGGGACATCAGGCATATCGGCTGTAAGAAGTACGGCATACAGACACTGCTCAAGGGGATTTATATCAACAACGACTTGCTGTACCTGCATACATCCGTACGCAACAGGTCGGACATATCGTTTGACATCGACTATATCCGTTTCAAAATCATCGACAAGAAAGTGGCCAGACGTACCGCCATGCAGGAGAACTTCATCGAGCCGGTAAGGACGTATAACCGCCTGACGACGGTGGACGGAAAATCCACGGTGCGCAATGTGTTCGTACTGCCCAAGCTGACACTGCCGGACGACAAGCTGCTGGTGGTGGAAATCTATGAGAAGGGCGGTGCCCGTCACCAGTCGTTCCGTATAGAAAACACCGACCTTGTGGCGGCAAAGCCCGTCAGTGAACTGCATCTGAAATAGTAACCCCTATATAATATAACGTATATGCAAAGAATACTATTCATATTGGCAGTTGCCGTAACGTTGCTATTCGGGACGGACAAGGCATACGCGCAGCGTGACCTGCCGGGGCAGACCGGCATACAGTTCACCACCGGTGGAGTGAACCATTTCCTTTCATGGAAGAGCGGCGGCGGGCGCCATTACTTCACCTCGCTGGCCCTTACCCGTACCAACCGCAACCGTACCCATTGGCTGTACGGTCTGGACTATCAGATAAAGGAGTACACCTATGAGGGCAAGGCGATACCGAAAGCGCAGTTCACCGGGGAACTCGGCTATTTTATCCCCGTATTGGCGGACAAGGGACGGAACGTCTGTCTCCGTGTCGGACTTTCCGCTCTGGGCGGATTCGAGACGGTCAACTGGGGAACTTCCCTGCTTCATGACGGGGCGACAGCCACCAACGGGGACAGCTTTATTTATGGGGGTAGCCTGACGGCGGCTTTCGATGTCTATCTGACAGACCGGATCGTCTTCCTGCTGCAAGTCAAGGAGAGGGCATTGTTCGGGACGGATGCGGGGAATTTCCATACACAGATCGGATTGGGGCTTCGCGTCATTATCAACTAACGAAAAAAAGAAAGGAGACTTAAAAATGAGAAACGCATTATATATATGTATAGGTGTACTGGTATCGGCGCTGGCATTCAGTTCATGCGACGATAAGATAGACATTCGGCAGGATTATGACTTCAGCCTCTCTTCATGGTACCTGCAAAGGCAGATTTCAGCGGATGAGACGGTGGAAATCCGTTTTTATCTGGACCGTGAGGGGAATTATGGGAAGGCAGAGTATGATATAGGCTACATTCAAATGGAAGGCAAGGGAGAGGTGACGGACTGCGAAGGCGTGAAACTCGTCAACCGGGAAGTGAGGCCGTTGGCGGAAATGCCGGGGCTGGACACGGAAAATCCGGTGAGACAGGTGTTTACTCTCTTTTACCGCTCCACAAGTACCAGACGCTCGGAACTGAGATTCTTTGTCCGTGATAATTTCGGACGGGAAAGGGAAATGACGGTGACGTTTGAAGTGGAAAGCGATACGGCAGAAAAATAGCTGTTACCAGCACTTATCAGGAAGAACGGTGGGGTATCCCGCCGTTTTTTATTCCCTTAAATTGACCGGATGGCAGCAATTTGAATGATTTGCCTACCCTTTGAAAGAAAATAATTCTCTATATTTACAAACAGTTTTAAATAAAAGCACATGAAAACAATACTCCGTATATTCCGTATTTTATTCAAGCTGCTCTTGATGGCATACGTGACAGTGGTGAACATCCTTCTTATATCGTTTTTTTACGTCCTATTGCTGGCAATTGTCGGTTGGGTGGCCCCTTCGTTCCTGCCGGGACTGTTTTCTGAATATTCTTTCGCGCATCATCTGGTCTATTCGATGCCTTTCTATGTCGTTCTGCTCTATATCCTCTATACTCTTTCCCCACTGAAGGTTTGGATGATGCGCAGGAGGGAAGGTTACAGGCCATTGGGCGGTGTTGAACGTGTAAGGCTGGAACGCCTGCTTTCAGAAATGGGTATGGACAGAAAACTGAACCTTTACCGGAACGGGGACGCCCGTGCCAATGCGGTGACTTTCGGTTTCAATACAGTGGGCATTACGGACGGAATGATGAAGCAGGCCTCGGACGAGGAACTGAAAGGTGTCATCTGCCACGAAGTGGGACATATCTCACATTATGATTTCGTATATCAGGTGCTTCTGTTTTCGATGGAGTCTTTCGGGAGCCGTTGTCTTTATGGCATATTCCTGATTCCTGCCCTGGTATTCGGGATAATCGGCAGCATGGTGTCCGCACTGGTTCCGGCCCTCGGTTTTTTAGGGGAGCCGGCCGGTAAATTCTGGTGGGGACTTTACAAGTTGCTCCACTTTGTCATTTATGGCATCAGCCGGATAGTTGATGTGAATATCAACAAGTATAGCGAATACCGTTGTGACGCTTATGCGGTCAGATACGGATGCGGCAGCGGCCTGCTTTCTTTCTTGTATCGCTTGAAAAGGGCAGAGGAGATGCGCGGTGAACGTCCTACATTCACCGAATATGTCATGAGTACACATCCAGCCACGGAGAAACGGATTGTACGGCTGGAAAAGCTGTTGTAGTGTAACGGATTATATCCTTGTGAGGATTGAGACGTAAGGCTTGCCGGAATTTCGGATTGCCTCCATCTCCTTTGACTGTTCGTCAAAACAGCAGATGACATGCCCGTAACCGGGCAGCCTTCTCAGAAAGTCTTTCGAGGTACACACTTCTTTGGCATCTGCCTTCACCAGCAGGTCGTCATACAGGGCACGGTGCAGATTGTCCGCTCCTGCCGGATAGCTGTCCGGGGGAGTGACAGTGACCAGACGGATATCCGGGCATTTGTCCGATTCCCGAAGCATGATTGCCGTATCAGCCGCAAGCAGCCCGATATAGGTGTTCATATCACAGAGGAGTGTCCGGTACCCTTCATTGTAAATGGCATATATGTACCGGTAAAGTTCCATGCGGATTTTATCCTCACGGAAATAGTCATACGATGTTGTCTCCCGGATGGTGCGTCCTGTGACGGCTACATTCTTGTTGTACATTCTTATATGGTTTTTAATTGGTTCCTTGTCGATAATCTCTTGTTATGTATCCGTAAAGTAAAGGCACGGTACCTAACAAGTTCTACTCTCCGGCACGACCAAGCGCCTCGCAGGAAACGAGTTAAGACCGTGCCATAAGTGTATGACAAGGACTTCGCCCGTTTATTCTCCTGCTTTAATTTGGTCGTTTTGAGAGTAAGAACAAACAGCTAAAAGCTATTCTTATATGTTATGTTTCAAAATCTTCTAATCTTATAATTTTCTTGTTTTTATATTCAACTACACAAATGTAGATAAAAATCGCGAGTTTTACACCGACAAGATAAAGAATCTGTTTTTTCTTTAGAGGAAAAGTAGAAAAAAAGTCGGGCAATCCTATAAGGACGGCCCGACTTTTTAATACGGTCACTTGTCAGGTGTGGGGTGTGGCAGGTCAGTCCACCGGTTCTCCGCCATAGCACAGACGGCAGATGTCACTATGGATTTCACGCATGATGTGTTCCTGCATCCGTTTGCTGATCTGGCGGTTCTTGGAACGCATGAACAGTCTGTTTTCTATCAGACTGCAAAACTTCGTGCCTTCCTTGTCCACAATACAGAGTATCTGGTTCTCAAGGAAAAAATCCATGTCTGTGGAGTATTCCACATTCGGGGAGATTCTTATGTATTTCATATATTCACGGTTGGGATGATAATTACGGTGGCGGTGTGGGTGGGGTCGTCCGCCCTTTGTTCTTTCAATACGGAAAAAATATGTGCCGGATAATAGTCCCGGCACATAAAATAGTTACTCGCATACAAATAGTTCATCCGCATTCTTTCCCGATAAACGGATAAGCCTGTATTCGTATTTATCGTATAGCTTGTTAAATTCATCCTGATACTTTGAACGATATGTCCCTCTTTCAGTCATCAGCTGTTCGGGCAATTTCCCGTACTTGTCTATCAGTTCCTTTTCTGCCAAAGAACACGCAATTTGTTTGATGGTATCAATCATTTCTTCTTTCTCCATAATGTTACAATCTTATAGGGTTACATAAAAATCGGATCGGGTATTGAAAGGTGAAAAATTTCACCTTTCAATACTATACATTCAAGCAGCCTTATCGTCATGGGGCAATGCAGGGGAAACTTTTTGCTTTTCATCCTTTTTCGCTGCCGCCTTTTCCGCTTTCTTCATCTCCTTTATCCTCTCTCCCAAACGTTCGTGCCTTTTCTGATATTCTTCCTCGTGGGTGGCTTTGGCAAGTCCGTACTGGTCGGGGAAGTGCATGTTTGCGAAGTCCCTCAAGAGCTTGGATGCGTTATTGTCTCCGTAGCCTTCCTCGCAGAGAGAGTGGATGATGAAATCGCGTTTGATGACCGTCCTCTGTGCGTCCGTCAGTTTGGCTACAATCTTCATCCGCTGTTTCTCGTCCAATGGTATCGGCTGGTCCTTGATGCCGCAAAGCGGATAATGCTTCCTTTGCAGTTTGGTCAGCATGATGAAATAAAGCATTCCGTCCTCGTATTGCGTAAACGGACTTTCGGGATAGTCATTCTCACGGACTATCTTTTTCGTATCGGCAACAATCTTCTCGGTGGAGATTTGTTTGAAACGCTTGTCCCGCTCCTGCAATGTCTCAATGGTGACGGGGGCGGTTTCCTTCCTGTTTATCTCCACATAGCAAAGTTCGGGCTCTGTCTGTCCCACTTTGACGTAGGTCTTTATCCTGCCCTCCTCCTTTTTACGGTTGAGTTCTTTCACCTTTTGGGCGTATTCCTCGTTTTTCTGTTCAAAGGTCTGTACCGCTTGTTCATACTCTGTCGGTTCGGAGAACTGCTCCTTTTGCGGTGCTTCGGGTGCTTTGGGAAATTCCCTTGCCGACACGTTGTAATCGAGTTCTTTGATTTCATGCCCTTTCTTGTCTAATTTTTGGAGTGCCGTGTCGTTACGGCTTCCGTAATAAGGTCGGGCGATCACCAGCTTCGGATCGGATTTCAACAGTTTCTCCGTTTCCTTTGCCACATGCGCTGCGTTCTTGGCTTCCAGACATTTGCGGTTGGTGCAATGTCCGCACCCGTTATGTTCGGCAAAAAGGTTGTAGTTGGCTGCGTTGTGTGCACACGCCTTGCATTCTGTCTTGTCGAACTTGTATTGTTCAAGGTCGGTTGTGTAATATTTCTCAAAATGTTTCTTGAACAGATTGAGCGTGTAACCGCTCCAATCGTCCCTATTGCCCTGCTTCAGGTGGTTCTCGTACACGTCCTTTTGGATGTTGGCTTCATAGGTGCTTATTTCCTCGGCCACACTGACGGTGATTGTCCCGTTATCCAGCAGTTCACCGATAGGCGCATACAATTCGTTCAGTTTCAAACGTGTATAGATATACTTCTCGCTCCGTCCGAAGCGGCTGACGAGTGAATACATATCGTACCTGCCCTTTTCAAGCAGGCGTTTGAAGGCTCTCGCTTCCTCGGTGGGGCATACCTGTTCACGCTGTAAGTTCTCGCTTAGTGACATGTCCTCCGCTTCATCGTCCGTTATATGGTCGTATATGGTTGCCTTTATCGTCTTTGCTCCTGCAAGCAGTGAGGCACGGTAGCGGCGTTCGCCGTAGATGATTTCGTAACCGCCTGCCGTGCGTGGACGTACGGCAATGGCCTGCAAGACTCCCACTTCCCGAATGCTGTCCGCAAGTTCCTGCAAGGATATGTCATTGAACGTCTTGCGGTGGTTGTCCGCACTTGGGTGTACGGCTGTGATGTCAAGGTCTGTTTCAGCCGTTGCCGTTGCAAGCGGTGTCTTGGGCGTGGCTTGCTGCGGTGTTTCTTCCACAATGGTGGGAACGGTTGCCGTTTCGGGTGCTTCCGTCACTCCGGCAGTTGTGGGTATGTCCTGCCCACAGATTAACGTCATTGGCTTGGGGATGATTGCCAAAGCGGTTACCTTTACTGCCGTTTCTTTCTCTGATTTCTGAACTTTGTTGTTCTTCCGTGCATTCTTGTTCGTTTTCATAACTATAAATTTTAATGGGTTGATATTGATTGAATTGCTTTCGATAGGTAGGGCGGTTTGTTCCGCCCTGCCTTTTACGTCTCTATACGTTGGCATACGCTGCGAGTGTCTCACGTACTTTCTGTTCCTGCTTCCTGCTGTAAATCCACCCTGCACGCCTTTCACCGTTGTGGGTGAGGTTTGCACGGAACAGACCGTTCAAGTCTTTCAAAACGTCCTTTATCGGCTTGGTGTCCCCGAATACGGCTATCGCCTTTTCGCTGTATTCCACAATTTCAAGATTGAGCGTTGAGAGGTCTGCGGATGTTGTCGGCTGTGCTTCGGTTTCCCCTTGCGGTGCTTTCAGACAAATGTTAGCTTCATCCCCTGCGGTGTGGGCGTATCGTTCAATGAACTTTTCAAGGTCGTAAATCCGCTCTTTTGAAATCGTCCAACCGCTGTACTTGTTATGTCCCAAATACATGCCGTCCCCCATGCTGTAATTTTCACGGTGTTCGTATTCCTTGTCGTTCTCTGCCAGATAAGCCGTTCCCTCAAAATTGGCGGCATGTTTGCGCATTTCGGAAAAGAGGTTTCGTGTATGGGTGGAAAAGCCTAAAATCACGGTTCTTTCTATACGGTATTCGTAGTAGTCCGTATAGCTGTCACACTCGCTCACCCGTAGTTCACCGATAATGACGGCTTTCGCATCCGATGGGATAAGGGGGCGCAAGCGTTCCGCTCCGATTTTTGCGGTGTGTTCGTTCTTCTGCCGTTCTTCCTCCGCTTTTCTGTCATCCTCCGTTTTCTTCTCCCTCGCTTTGGTAAGCAGGGCGGCTGTTTCCAACGGATCCAAAAACTTGGGGTTCGCATCGTCATAATACATGCCTATCCCGAATTTTTCCGACAAGGGTCGGATAAGGTCGGAAGTATGAAACTCGTGTGTCCGCAAATTGATAAGATGATAGGTTATTCCCCACTGGCTGCGGCTTACTTCATACACTACATAGCTGTCGTAGCTGTAACCTTCCAGCATTACCACTTGATTGACTGAAACGGTCTGTTCGTCTCTGTCATAGCTTCTGTTTGCACCTAATAAATGTACTTTGTTCATAATGAATTGCTTTAATGATTAATATTTCGTTTCAGAGTATCACGCAAAAAAGGATGATGAAAAGGAGAAGAACGGAAAGGAAAAGGATAGCGAAAAGAATGCGCCACACGGCACGGATGAGGAAAACCACCAACGCCAAAACCACCAACGTGGGCAGAATACCGCCTAATCCCGTTACCACACCACCGACGAAGGCACACACGAAACGCACCGGCACATACACCATAAAACTGACCAGCGACCACTTCACCAAAATTTTTATGCCGGTTGGAGCGGAGCCGAAGCCTCGTTTCAAATCTTGCTGTATTTCTGTTCTCTTTTTCATAACATTGACTTTTTTTTTATGCCTTGTCGGTGGCTTCACCTTGCTCGTTTCAGGGGGCAGATACGGACGGGGAGAAAATATGCAAGGCTTTTGGTGAAAAATTTTCAACCGCCCCGCTGGACGGATTGAAAAATTTTCGCCAAAACCCGGAGGGCGCGAAGCGGCCTTGCAGATTTTTAGGGGTCCCGGCCGTAGCTTCGCACCCTGAACCATGCAAGGGGAAGTCATGACGGGGTAATAAAAATGAGGAAATCGTTATACTTGGAAAAAGAGAACAGAAATACAGTAAGATTTAGAGGACTATGTTTAGCTATAAATCGTAATATTTAAAATGTGGGTAGAAAATAAGTTTTTTAATGAGGTTTATGAGAGATAGGTTTTAGCTTATTGTATTCTGTTTATTAACGATGGTATTCAATCAAATTGTGTGGTAAAATAATCATGATTGTTCAGCATGTCTATTAAGGCGATTTTACCTCCTATGCTTTGAAAAGTATCGTCTTACATTTGGATACCTTTTAAAGGTTGGTGAATTGAATAACGTTATTATTAATCTTAAAACAAATATTAATCTATTAATCATGAGAAAAGGAATTTTATTTTTTTTGATGTGTACTATTGCACAAATGTTGATGGCTTATGACCATTCGGATAAAATTATACATAATGGTATACCTTGGTTTGACGAGCAGGGAAATATAATTAATGCGCACGGAGCGTGTATTGTGGAAGATGGAGGACGTTACTGGCTCTTCGGTGAATATAAGTCAGATACAAGTAATGCCTTTCCAGGTTTTGGATGTTACTCTTCTACAGACCTTGTAAATTGGAAATTCGAACGGGTGGTACTTCCTGTGCAAAAGGATGGCATATTAGGTCCCAATCGCGTAGGTGAGCGGGTAAAGGTGATGAAATGCCCTAAAACGGGAGAATTTGTAATGTTGATGCATGCCGATGATATGAAATACAATGACCCATACATTGGAGTTGCCACCTGCAAGACTATTAATGGGGACTATGAATTGCAAGGCCCGATACTTTTTAACGGTAAACCGATTAAGCGATGGGATATGGGTACATTTCAAGATACGGACGGTAAAGGATACCTGCTGATTCATCATGGACCGATTTATAGATTGAGCAATGATTATCGGTCAGTTGAAGCGGAAGTGGCTCATGTAGAGGGTATGGGCGAATCACCGGCAATGTTCAAAAAAAATGGAATATACTATTTGTTGACTTCGAATTTGACCAGTTGGGAGCGAAATGACAACTATTATTTTACAGCTTCTTCTATCGAAGGTCCGTGGGAACGGCATGGATTGTTTTGCCCTGAAGGAACCTTGACACATAATTCTCAATCCACTTTTGTGTTCCCGTTGAAACAAGGCAATGATACTATTCCTATGTATATGGGAGATCGTTGGTCATATCCGCATCAGGCATCAGCCGCTACGTATGTGTGGTTGCCATTGCAAGTGAAAGGCAAAAAAATATCCATTCCTGAGTATTGGCCATCATGGGACATTGACCGGATAGAAAAAGTAGAGTTGGAAGGAATGGTAAAAATGCAGAATTGGTCGTCAAACCGGAAGGGAGACTGTTTGAAGATGTCGTTTACCGGAAGTTGTGTAGCTGTTGTGGGGAAAACAGATAGGCATGGAGGATATGCAGAGGTACGTATATTGAATGACAAAGGAAAACTGATGCATCGCTCATCGGTGGATTTCTATAGTAAAGTGCCGGACAATGCAATTCGTTTCATTAGTAAAAAAATGCCATTTGATACTTATACAATAGAAATCGAGGTGACCGGCGAGCAACCAGTGTGGTATGATAAGAGGAAGAACCGTTTCGGTAGCGATGATTATTATGTAAATGTAGAGAAGATTCTGATTTCTGTTTTATAAATTTATATGGGGTTGGGGATATGTGCTCCAAATTCTCCTTTATTGAAATCACCCTCGCTACAAACATCTGTAGCGAGGGTGATTTGCATTTGTAAAAGTTTCTACACACCCCTATGTAAGAGGAACTTATATCGATTGACTTCCACTTCTATGCTGTTTAAGGTATTCGGAAGGAGACATACCAAATTCTTCTTTGAAGCAGTCACGAAAATGTGCCATATTATTGAAACCGGTCATTGAGGCAGCTTCTGATATGTTGTATTCACCGGTTAATATCAGTCGTACGCTATTCTTCAGCTTTATTTTTCTGACAAATTCATTGGGGGAAAGTTCGGTCAAGGCTTTTACCTTGCGATAAAAACTCGAATAACTCATATTCATGCGATCTGTCATAAAAGTAACATCTATCTTCTCTTCGTCCAAGTTGTCCTCCACAAGTGAAGTCAACTTGGAGAGGAACGTTTCATCAAGTTTGCTTAATTGCGGATGGCTGGCAACATTCACTTGATTTTCTGCATCAATCGCGGGTATAGGCACATTCGCTACTATCTGTTTGGCAAGTTGTTTTCTGGTTTCCAGCAGATTTCTGATACGGCTTTTAAGTAATTTTGCACTAAAAGGTTTGGTTAAATAAGAATCTGCTCCATTGTCATATCCTTCTTCCTTATCTTGTATAGAATCTTTGGCTGTTAGCAATATTATGGGGATATGGCTGGTATTCATGTTTCCTTTCACGTTTTTACATAATTCTATGCCGTTCATTTCAGGCATCATTATGTCGCTTACTATAATATTCGGGGTGTATTTCAACGCCAATGATAGTCCTTCCTTGCCGTTGCGACCTTGTAATATCTTGTAATTATCTTGTAATTCTTGAGCAATGTATTCTCTAATGTCTGCATTGTCTTCCACAACCAACAGAATGGGACGTGTATCGGTTTCTTCGTCTTCCTCCATTTTTTCTTCCATATTTGGTAACTCAATCTCTTTATTTTCCTTATGCAATGCTTCAGGATAAGTGTCATCCGTCGGTATACGGAAGAAGAATGTAGTTCCTTTCTCTGTTGCACTCTCTACGTCCAATGTGCCGTGATGCAAAGTCACCAATGATTTCACCAAAGCCAGTCCGATACCGGTACCTGAAGCCTGATGTTTGCCTTTTGCTTGGTAGTAACGGTCGTAAATGTGCGGTAATGCTTCTGCATCAATCCCGTATCCGGTATCCGCTACCACTATTTCCGTATAATCTGTTCCGTTCACTTTTACCGGATGCATGGAAAGCGAGATTTGTCCGTTCGGAGTGTATTTTATTGCATTGGAAAGCAGGTTGTTGAGTATGATTGTAATCACTTCCGCATCAAAGTAAATTACCTTCTTCAAAGGCTCTACTTCAATGTGGAACTCCACACGACTGTTCCGGTTCAATTCTTTGTATCTCAAGCCGATTTCCGTTACCAAATTGCCCAAATTGCCTTTGCTCACTGCCAACTGACGGTTTTGTGTTTCCGTTTTACGAAATTCCATTAATTGGTTAATGAGATTGAGCAACTGTACCGCGCTGCGATGTATCGTCTGTACTTTCGTGCGATACCGCGTCAGGTTCTTGTCGTCTTTCAAATCCTCTAACGGGCCGATAATCAGTGTGAGTGGAGTACGCAGTTCGTGCGCAATGTTGGTATAAAAGCGGAAGCGTTCGTTGTTTAGTTCCTGCTCTTTTTGTCGGCTTCTTCTTTCTGTCTCCCGCGAGTTTTTTTCTATTTCCAGTGAACTCTTCAGCAGGAGTCTTTTCTTATATGAGCGGAAGATGAAATACATAATGAACAATACCAGTAGGATATAAATCGTTTTTGCATACCATGTAGCCCATAGGGGTGGACTGACAATGATATGCATGGATGCAATGTTTTTTTCGTCCCAATCATTGTTTTTCAGCCGTGCTTTGACTTTAAAAGTATAGTTGCCCGGTGCTATATTGTGGAAGGTTATGGTATTGTCTTTCTTTGTGTAATACCATGACTTGTCTTGTCCATCCATTATATAGGCGTAATCCACTTGCCCGTTCTGCGAATAATCTGCTACGGTAAAGGTGATACGGAATGTGTTTTGATTGTAAGGGAGGCGGACGATGCCTTTATCGTCAGGCACTGCTATTTCAAAGTTCCTTCCTGTTGCTTGTTTGCTGAAGCTCTCGCAAGAGATAATCTCTATGGGTGAAACTGTTTTATCATTTTTCATTAGCTGCGGATGGAAGTAACACACACCATGGGGCGAGCTGAAGAACAAAGTCCCATCAGGAGTCATGGCTGATGAACTTTCGACAAATCCTCCCAATGGTACTCCGTCGTTGTAATCATAATTATAGAATGTCTGCTGATAAGCATTCCAGCAGGCAATACCGGTATAGGTACTCACCCAAATGTTTCCTTGCTTATCTTGCTGAATGGCTCGGATATGGCAGTCTGCCAATCCTTGCTGTTCATTGTAGATTTTTATTTGTTCAGGATGATTTGTATCTTCCACATATCCCAATCCATTATAGGTTGCAATCCATAACCCTCCTTTTCTGTCTTTATATATTTGGTTAATGTGGCTTGAATCCAATTTCCAGCCTTCGTAGAAGTGTTTCAGTTCTTTATTGTCTTTTTCGTCAAGGATATAAAGCCCTGCTCCCAATGTACCTACCCATGTTTTTTGCTGGTCATCTTTAGTTATGGCATATATTATGGGATTCCAATTCTTCCATTCCGGAATATCGGCTTTTTTTATGGTGCCTTGACGATGAATGTATATGCCTTCTTCACTTCCTATCCACATTTGGCCTTGTTTGTCTTCATAGAAAGCATGTATATCCAGATTGTCTGCTCCCAAATCAAGATGTTTGAAAGAGTCGGTTCGGGGATTATAACATATCACACCTTCGTCATTTATTCCCAGCCAAATATTACCTTCGCTATCTTTTTCTATGATATAGATAACTGAGTAAGCGCGTGACATATACTTGGATATATCCCAATCCTTTATTATTTTATGGTCTTTGTACAGAGACAACCGGTTCTCTCCTCCCAGCCATAAGCTGCCGTCTTCATTCGCTTTTATTCCATAGATATGATTCATTGCTTTTTTATCGTTCACCTCGCTGAAATAGGGGATGACTTGAAAGTTGGATTGGGCGTGGCTGAGAAAGTCGATTCCTGTGCTGTAGTTTCCAATCCATACATTGTGGAATTTATCTTCCAGTATGATACGTGTATTAGGTGATGAAAGATTACTGTTGGCGGGAGTTATATTGTTGAATGACAAATCCTTTATGTCTGCCTTTTCAAAGTTATGTAAATCCAGGATACTGATACCTCCCAAATCCGATGCTATCCATAAGGTTTCATCCTGCATCTCGGTGACCCAGTGTATATTATCACCCACCAATGAGTGTATATCTGTATTGTCATGCCGGAAATTGATAAATTCCTCAGTTATAGAATTGAACAAAGCCAATCCGCCATTGGTACCTACCCATACGTTCTTCAAGTGGTCTATATAGATGGAACGTACATTGTCGCCGGGCAGGCTCTTAGGATTGCGGGCATCGTGGCGGTAGTTTTTTACTGTTTTATCTTTTAAGTTGACGACACTCATCCCATTGCCGACATGGCCTACGTATAAAGAGCCGTTATAGTCGTCACAGCAGCAGCGATTCCTACCTTTCAAGTCCGGGATATTTTCTTTATTGTATCTTGCCGTGATGCTGTCCGCAGATTTGTCATACCTATCTATCTTCCCTCCTAAATAAACTATCCATATTCCTTCTTCGTCGGCAGGCATGATGTCTGAAACATCATTGGCAGATAACCCGTTCTTGGTCGTTAAATTCCTGAATTGTTGCGTGTGACAATCAAACAGGCTGATTCCGGATGCTCTGGAGCCAATCCATAGCATATTGGTCGGAGTATCATAATAGAGCGAAGTCAGCTCGTTGCTCACTATTGGGGAGTTATTTTCTTTGTAAACGATGTTTTCATTTCCGGTCCATTTGTTCAAACCCGATTCTGTGGCGCTCCATACGAAGCTTTGCCCATCTATTGCCATGTCCAGAATGAAGTCGTTGGACATACCCTCCTGTGCGTTGATATGTTTGAAAGAATATGTGTTCTGTCCTGCTGCTTGTAGAAGCATACACACATATAAAATAAGGAACATAAAGAACTTTTTCATGGCTTATCTATTTTTTTTTCTTTGTACAAAAATAGGTCTTTTATCACTAAATATGCCATGCTGCAAACTAAAAAGAAAAGAAACCATCGCAAAATGGAAGATTTCTTTATTTGATAAACGTTGGGATTGGTCGATTTCCGTAGATAGCTTAAAGTAAGTACGTGTAAAAGGAGTAGGTGAAAAAAGTTTCGCATATGTAGTTGCGTTAGGTGTTAAGTGTAAACAGCCCTTTATAAAAGGAACTTGAAACAGTGAAATGTTGCTGTATTATCGCCGACAATAGTCAGGATAGGGTAAAAAAGAATTGTATTGGAATATATAACTTTTGGATAAACAGGTTATTATCTGAAGTAACTGAAGAAAAGGATGTAAATCTCTCACTATAGTGACAGATTTCCATCCTTTCTCTTACATTATTACATTTAGGAAGAAAAGTATCTTTTAAAAGAATATTCACCTATGTACCCTCTACGACTTCTTCAATACCTTTGTCACGTCAATAAGACACATAACCTCGTAAATATTATGAAAACGTATGGCAAAAAATGTATTAAAAGCATGGTTGGTTGACAATACGGTTACCACCGATGACAAAACAGATAAGATTTTTTCTTTGGAGACCACCCGTAGCATCGGTAAGGATATAATTCTTGACCGCATGGTGGCAAAGAACCCCGGTGTACGCCGGGAAACCATGGCATTGGGCATAGAATTGATGGAAGAAGTGATATCCGAGGCACTGATGAATGGTGAGAGTGTAAATACCGGATTGTTTCGCGGAGTGGCACAGTTTCGCGGAGTGGCAAAACAAAATGCGTGGGATTCCACGGTCAACAGCATTTACGTATCACTGACACAGGGAAAAGTGCTGCGTGAAGCAATTAAAGATACACGTGTAGATGTATTGGGAGAACGTCCGGTTAAGTTCTACATCGGAAGCGGGCAAGACGCTGCTACCCGTGCCGTAGATTTCAGTGCCACTGCGGGACGCAACTTCACCCTTTTCGGCAAGAACCTTACCGTGGTGGGTACCGACCCGTCGGTAGGTGTTACGCTGACTTTTGTGGCAACAGGAAGCGTCACTAAGATAGATAAAGACATGATTGTGCTTAATGAGCCTTCTCGTCTCATTATTTTGCTACCTGCTTCGTTGGAAGACGGTGAATACACTATCACAGTCACTACCCAATACAAAGGCAGCAGCACAGATTTGTTAAAAACGCCACGCAGCACATCGCACAATATATATGTAGGCGGCCTGCCGGATGATGGTGGTTCTACCGAAGAACCGGACGGAGAAGGTAGTGATGACGGTGATCAAACAGAAAATCCTTTAGGGTAAGAATATTTCAGGATAACTTTATGTTTCTTCATCGATGAAAAGGAAAGGATAAGGATTAAGCGAATCATGTAGACAAGTGTTTCCTTAAAACAACAAGGTTAGGGATTTCAAGGTCAATTCATTTACATTATTTGCATAATCCGTGCTCTGAACCTTTTCTCGATGATTTTTATCAGACGAGATATTAGTCTCGGTTAGACTAATCGTTAGTCCGGAGTCAGACTAACTGTTAATCCGGATTGGCTGTGTTTTTAGTCTGAAGACAGAAAAATCATTTGAATTTAAAAATTAAATAGTATTTACCTAAATGTCTAATCCAAACAAAGAAAGACCATGAAATCAGATTCATTAAGATTTCCTCGTAAGGCGACGGTCGCCTTATTGCTTTGCACAAGTGTTGTGGCAAGCTACCCATCGACAATGTGGGCAGAGGATAGCGCCAAAAGCGCTGTACAAGCCGTACAGCAAAGTATTACTGTAAAGGGTGTAGTGAGTGATGCCATGGGACCCGTAATAGGTGCCAGTGTCATGGAGAAAGAGAACAAGGGGAATGGTACCATTACAGATATGGATGGAAACTTTTCTCTTAATGTAAAGCCTGGGGCTGTACTTATAGTTTCCTATATCGGATATAAAACCATAGAAGTACAAGCCATAGCTAATAAACCACTTCATATAACCTTAAAGGAGGATAGTGAAATGCTGGATGAAGTGGTAGTAGTAGGTTTTGGAACGCAAAAAAAAGTAAATTTGACGGGATCTGTGGGAATTGCTACTGCAAAGGAATTGGAATCACGCCCGGTTTCGTCGGCAACACAAGCGTTGCAAGGATTGGTGCCCGGATTGAAGATAACTACTAATACCGGTGCACTTGACCAAAACATGGGTATATCGGTACGTGGTACGGGAACGGTCGGAGGGTTTTCAAAGGGAGACCCACTTATCCTCATTGATGGAATGGAAGGGGATTTAAATTCCATTAATCCGCAAGATATAGAATCTATCTCTGTTTTGAAAGATGCGGCTGCATCGTCTATATATGGTTCACGGGCTCCTTTTGGCGTGATATTGGTGACAACCAAAGGTGGTAAAGAAGGTAAATTCTCTGTAAATTATAGTGGCAATGTACGTATCTCATCCCCAATTAATATGCCCGAATCAATGGATTCTTATACATTTGCTTTGATGATGAATGAAGGACTTCGTCAGAGTGGAAGTAATGTCCGCTTCTCGGATGCCACACTACAGAATATGTTGGATTATCAAGCAGGCAAGCTTACTGACGGTTTGCGTCCCGACGAGGATAATCCTTCTGCGTGGCAAGATATGTTTACTTATGGATATGCCAATGTCGATTTGTTAGATGAACTTTATAAAGACAACGTTATGTCGCAAGAACATAATATGAATATCAGTGGCGGTTCAAAAAAGATGAACTATTATGTATCATTCAATTATCTTCAGCAGAATGGTTTGTTGGAAATAGGTGATGATGGATTGAAACGCTATAATGTAGCAGCCAAAATCAATGCCGATATTACTCCATGGCTCAAATTCTACTATGGCACGCGACTTACAAGAACTGATAATTGGAGACCTACGGATTTCGACGGAGATGTTTATCGGGACTTGACAAGAAATTGGCCCAACGTACCTTTAAAAGATCCCAACGGTTATTGGTTCCACCCCAATGTTCTTAAATTTGCCGATGGCGGCCAGCGTGATAAACAAACAGATTTTATATATGAACAAGTCGCGTTTACTTTTGAACCAATCAAGAACTGGATAACTAAAGCGGAATTCAATTATCGCATGATGAATCAAAATATTAAGCAGTCCACAATTCCCGCTTATGCCCATAATGCTCTCGGGGATGAGAATAACAATAAAGAAACTTCTTATCTTTACAAAGATGACACAAAAGATGCTTATTGGAATTTCAATGTCTTTTCGGAATATTCAAAAACAATAGCCGATAGTCATAATTTTAAAGTGATGGCCGGTTTTCAAGCAGAGCATTGGGGACAAGAATTCTTTTCAAGCAATGTGGCCGGACTTCTTGACCCTAACTTTCCGGAGTTTAATCTGACAACAGGGTTGGATGGCAACGGCAAGGATAAACCTGCCCAGGTAAAAGGAACAAGTGACAGATGGTCGCTTGCCGGTTTTTTCGGTCGTTTGAATTACGATTACAAAGGTCGGTATTTGGCAGAACTTAATATGCGTTACGATGGTACATCTCGTTTCCGTAAGGATAGTCGTTGGAAATTGTCCCCATCTGTATCATTGGGTTGGAATATTGCACAAGAGAATTTTTGGCAACCGATTAGCCATGTTGTTAATCTGTTTAAATTACGTGCTTCCTATGGAGAGTTGAGCAATCAGAATACGACATCGTACTATCCCACTTATCGTACAATCGGTGTTAATACAATGAACGGAAGTTGGTTGCAAGGTGGTTTAAAGCCGAATACTTCTTATATTGGAGACCTTGTCAGTTCTTCTTTGACATGGGAATCAATCCGTACGTGGAACTTTGGTGCTGATTGGGGACTTTTTGATAACAGACTGACCGGAACGTTTGACTGGTTCATCCGATATACGAAAGATATGGTAGGAAAGGCAGGAGAACTTCCTGCGACTCTGGGTATCGGTGTACCCCAAACCAATAATTGCGACCTTCATACGCGTGGTTGGGAAGTCACGATTGGATGGAAAGACCGTCTTAGTTGCGGTTTGAATTATGGCATTGCATTCAATATCTCCGACCAGGTTACTATCATAGATAAATTCCCGGATAACCGTACTAATTCTATCCGGAGTTATCTTCCGGGCTATCGTGACGGGTTGATTTGGGGATATGAAACGATTGGCATTGCCAAAACTGATGAAGAGATGAATGCGCATCTTGCAACGTTGCCTAAAGGTGGGCAGGACGCTCTTGGAGCCAACTGGGCTGCCGGTGATATCATGTACAAGGATCTTAATGGTGACGGTAAAATAAGCAGTGGTGCGGAAACTCTTGATGATCATGGTGATTTAAAAATCTTGGGTGATAGCTATACTCATTATTTTTTCGGACTTGACCTTACTGCCGGATATAAAGGGTTTGACTTTAGAGCATTCTTCCAAGGTGCGTTGAAGCATGATTTTTGGCCCGGTTCCAATGCCTATTTTTGGGGCGTGAATGGCGATAGTTCGGAATGGGGTATGGAAGCCTTTAAACCGCATAATGATTATTTCCGTGCAGAAGCCATTGGCTTGGAAGATCGTAAATTGGAAGCAAATCTTGATTCTTATTTTCCCCGACCATTATTTAAGAGTGGCGGTCAAGGATATAAGAATCAGAAAACCCAGACTCGCTATCTTCAGGATGCCCGTTATGTGCGTTTGAAGAATTTGCAGATTGGTTACACTCTGCCAGCCTCGCTGACGAATAAAATAGGCATAAACAACTGCCGCTTATATATTTCGGGAGAAAATCTTCTTACATTTACTCCGTTGTTTGAGATGTTTGATCCTGAAACATGTACGGGTGGATATGGTGGAAATACCTATCCTTTGTCAAGAACATGGTCGTTCGGCTTGAGTCTTTCATTCTAATATATAAACATAAATATTCAATATAAATATGAAATATCTATCTATAACATTATTGTTGACAGGAGTGTTATTGGGAATGACATCCTGCAATGATTTTCTTGATGAAACACCCAGAAACAGTCTTTCTCCGGAATCATATTTTTACGAGGAAACCCAGCTCTTGTCATACGTCGATGATATTTATCCCAAAATACTTCCCGGTAGCAGCGGAAACTCCTATGGCTTTTATGCCGGTGACAATGGAACCGATAACCAAATTGACAGAAATGCTCCAAGCCGTTTTGATGAAGGGCAATGGAAAGTCCCGCTTAATGATGACAATTGGGGGTTCGAGACTATCTATCGAATAAACTATTTCTTTTCACAAGTGATGCCGCGATTTGGTAATGATTTAAACGGATCGGAAAACACTATTAAAGGAAATCTCGATAATGTGAAACACTATATCGGTGAGATGTACTTTCTACGTGCGGCGGAATACTTCAGCCGTTATCAGAAATTTGGTGATTTCCCTATTATTACTGAACCCTTAAATGATAATCAGGAGGAGCTTACTGAAGCAAGTAAACGTTTTCCTCGTAATGAGGTTGCTCGTTTCATATTAGATGATCTTGAGACTGCAATCCAGTTACTGGGGTCTAAAGATTTAGCGTCTACACGTATAAATCGTGATGCTGCCTTACTTCTTAAATCACGTGTGGCACTTTATGAGGGTACTTGGTTGAAATATTTCAAAGGAACAGCATTTGTCCCCGGTTCTTCGGAATGGCCGGGTAATAAAGGAGGCTCTGATTATCAATATCCAAGTGGAAGCATTGATAATGAAGTTGATTTCTTCCTGACCGAAGCGATGGAAGCATCAAAAGAGGTTGCAGATAAATATGTGGATCAATTGACCCAAAACACCGGTATATTGCAGCAAGATGTTTCTGAGCCTAATAATCCTTATTATGACATGTTTGCCTCTGAGGATTTGTCAACCTATCCTGAAGTTTTATTGTGGCGTCAATATGTGCAAGGGGTTGCCTCGAATGACATGGCACTTGCAGCCAACCAAGGGAATTGGGGAGTTGGTGTTACTCGCAGTTTTGTGCAGAATTATCTGATGAAAGATGGTACACCGACCTATCATCATGGCAGTTACACTGATGGTGATGGCTATTACATGGGAGATAAGACCATAATGGATGTACGTATGAATCGAGATGAGCGCTTGGTGCTTTTCCTGAAAGAGCCACAACAGAAAAATGTCTTGATTGAAAGTATTAAAGGACTCAGTGTGTATATGGAAGAACCTTATCCAAGCATCACTTCGGGAGATGTGCAGCGTGCTTATACTACGGGCTATGCGCTTCGCAAAGCAGGTGCTTTTGATACGAAATATCTGGTTCAAAATCAGGGAAGTATAGGAATTCCCATTTATCGTGCGGCTGAAGCACTCTTGAATTATATGGAGGCAAGCTATGAAAAGTCCGGTAATGGTAGTCTTGACTGGGACCAAGACGCAATGAGGTATTGGAATGCATTGCGCACAAGGGCTGGCATAACAGGAAGCATTCAGTCTACAATTTCTGCGACAACCATGGCTAAAGAAGCAGAAAACGACTGGGGTGCATATAGTGGAGGAACACTGGTTGACCCTATTATATATAATATAAGACGTGAACGGCGTTGTGAATTTATTTCTGAAGGATTACGTTATATGGATTTATGTCGTTGGCGTGCCATGGATCAGTTGAAGGCTGCCAACTATATTCCCGAGGGAATACATCTGTGGGGAACTCCCATGCAAAGCTGGTATGATACCGAAGACGGTGGGACTCTACTGAAGTATGGAGGTACTGATGCAAATGTATCAGCTCCGGATAATGAGTATATCCGTCCTTATCAACGAACCACCAATCAACGATGCTATAATGGTTTTACATGGCACAGTGCGCATTATCTATATCCGGTACCTATAAAACAAATGCAGCTGACATCGAGTAATGGAGTTGACATAGAAACTTCACCGATATACCAAAATCCGTATTGGCCGACAAGCGTGGAAGAGCCGGCAATACAATGAAGGCAAATGATGTAAACTATTAGTTGAAAATAATTATCTATAGGTAATGAGGCCAGTCATGTGAAAATCGATGCTCTCATTACCTCTTTTAAAATTGAAAATATATGTCTCCTATACATTTTAAAATAACATTATGTTGTATCGCTTCTTTCATAAGTTCATTGAATCTTATTGCTCAAAGTTCTCCAATAGAATTATCAGTTGATGCAGATACTCAAATTGCAACTGTGACCCGCTTATTTAATGGTACCAATATAGAAGATTTGAATAATCAGACGAATGGTGGCGTATTCAGTCAGTTGCTGCATGGAGAAGCTTTTGAAGAGAATGTGGATGTGGATTTTTTGAATTTGGAAAGTAAGGATTACTCCAAGGTATATCTGGTATTGGATGATAGGAGAATTCCGCATTTGATTACCCAGTCGGACATCTATCACAAAATCAGTTGGAATAATGCCAATGATAAATATGATTTTACGACTCATGACATTTATAACTCTACTCCGTTCAAGAAACCCGAAATCCTGTCGGGTTGGGAGTTCAAAGGGCGTTTTCTTATATTCGACTCCTTGTCCGGACATATTCAGAAAACGATGCTGGAGCGGATTAACGGAAAAGAGCAGATTTCCAAATTTTGGGAGAAATGGGTGCAGGGCAATCCTGCTTATAGGTATGAGCTACTTCGTGACGGCAATGCTTATATCGGCAGACAGACGCAGACCATTGACTTTGAATCGGGAACGGGTGAGGTCGGACTTTTGAACCGTGGCTTGTATAAGTCGGGTATACGGTTTGTCAAGGGAAAAAACTATGAGGGAGTTTTAAGAGTAAAGTCGGATGCGCCTGCTGAGATATATCTGTCTCTGAGAGATAGTAGCGGCAACATTCTTGCGGAAAGGAGCTGCACATTGAAGGGGAGCGGTGAATACGAGAAGGTTGAATTTGAGCTGGTTCCTACGGCTTCGGTTAATGACGGTGCCTTTGGCATCACATTGAAAAACAAGGGAAAGGTGGAATTGGGATTTGCTTTCTTACAACCGGGAGAATGGGGCCGGGTAAACGGATATCCGTTGCGCAAGGAGTTTGTCGATGCGCTGAAAGATTTGGAGATAAAAGCCATTCGTTACAATGGTTCCATGGTTTCTACAGGTGCCGACACTTACTTGTACCGTTGGAAAAAGATGCTGGGGCCGGTGGATGAAAGACGTGTCTCATTGCGTACGGGCTTTAATATGTATGCCACACATAGTTTCGGTTTCATGGAAATGTTGCAATTGGCCGAAGTTATCGGTGCGGAATGCATTATCGGTATGAGTAAGGATGAAACGGCAGAAGATGTCCGTGACTTTGTAGAGTATGTGAACGGTGCTGCCTCTACTGTTTGGGGAGCCCGGCGCGTAAGTGATGGGCACGCAAAACCTTATAATCTGAAATATATACAGGTGGATAATGAACGGAACATGACATTGGGTTATGTAAAGGATGTTGAGAAATTTGCAGAAGCGGCGTGGAGCGTAGATCCCGATATGTCTATTATGCTTTCGGTTAACATTCCGAGAAGCGGTTATCCCAAAGGAAGCAAAGAGTATCGGCTCGTATCCGATTTAGCTGACTGGTTCATAAAAAAGGGACAAGGTGACAAGCTTTGCTGGGATCCCCATTATAGCGGCTCGCGTGAATTTGCCGATGATAAAAGAGGATTTGAGAATGAGATGGGGATTGCCATTCAGCGTAATCTTGCGGAAGACTTTCCCGGTTTTCACCTGAATCTGCATCCGATGGAAGAGAATGGCTGGCGTTGTGACTGGGATCGCGGTTTGGCTCATGCGCATAACTGGAATACATTGCAGCGATATGGCAACTGCTTCCGTATGCTGGGCACTGCCAATACATTCCAGCCGTTCGGGCTTCATTACATGTGGAATCAGGGGCGTATTCATTATACTCCGGATGCTATGTGGTATCAGCCTTCGGCATGTATCGACAAGATGATGATGCAGACTTGGAAACCGATAGTGGTGGAAACTGCAAGTTCTTGCGACAGTCTGCTTGATATTACTGCCAAAGTGAATGAAAAGAAAACGGAAATGACGGTGTATGTTGCCAATATGAGCAGCCGGGCACAACCTGTTCTTATTAATCTGGAAAATTTCAAATTGAAGTCGGTAGCGGATGCGCAAGTGATAGGCGGGTGCGAACTGACAGACTACAATACATACGATAATCAGAACAATGTAGTATTCAGACCTATCAAGGTAAAGGTATCCGGGCATAAGATAAAGGCTCAACTGCCAAAATATTCCTATACTGTAATAACCGTAAGAAAATAGTGATAACTGAAATTTATAATAAAAGACACATGAAGAAAAATAAATGTATATCTCTGTTATTGAGTTGTTGTCTGGCCTGGTTGGCAACAGCGAGTGCTAAAGAAAGTACTCCGGCAGAGAAAAGGCAACAATTGGTTTCGAACGTAGACACAAGTCTTGAAGGGGCGCAGAAGTATGTGCTCCGTGTAAAGGGAATGCCTTTTTACATGACTAATATCCAGGTAAGGTTGGATCTTTTAAGATATTCGGAAGGATGGGATATGGAGCTATGTGATAAACTCATGGCACAGATTGCGGCAGATGGTTTTAATACGGTTTCTGTTCCGGTTCATTGGTATGAGGTAGAGCCGGAAAAGGGAAAATTCGACTGGACGGTATTGGACAGTTATCTGGAGTTAGTCAAAAAACATGGCTTGAAGATGGAGATGCTTTGGTTTGGCGCCAACAGCGGAGGGCATGTGCAGTGGCTGGGACGTCCCGGCAAGAATGCAGTCCATCTTCGTACACCCGATTATGTACTCTATTCTTCCTCTCCATCTTCCAAAGAGACAACCAGTGAATTTACCATTCGGCGTGATATGTCCGACTATACGCTCGACATTGCTGATGACCGATTGCGCGAACGGGAAACTTATGTGCTGGGAAAAGTAATGGAACACATTGCTGTTTGGGATATGGCCAATGGCAAACAGCATCCGATAATCGGTGTACAAATCAACAATGAGTTTGTAGGACAAAGGATGGCATTCCCTAATTCTTTAGCCATTTCTTACTTGAACAGTGTAGCCGGTGCAGTGAAGCAATCGGACTATGTGGTATGGACACGTGCCAATTGTGTGTTTTGGAACGTAAACGGACGTATTTACGAAAACGAGGCTCATCGTCGTTCTCCGGAACAGACGAACCTTGATTTCGTGGGCATCGACACGTATCGGCATCATTTCCCATCCGATGCCTCCTTCATAGCCAGCATGCGCAACAACCTGCCGTATGTCGAAAAGAATTTCCGCATGATTATGGAGACCAATTCGGGCATACCGGTGTCGGCACAGATGCATTTGGCTGCTTTGTCGGGCAATGCTGCTTTTGATTATTACAGTGTAGAGGCTCTGTATGGGAAAGACGGAGATAAGATTGTTCCCTTAGTAAAGCACTTGGATGACATACGTCGAATGAACAAAGTACTGTTAAGCGATCCTGCAGACCTCGCAACCAAAGCACACGGCTATGGACTGTTCGTGCATAATTGGGAAGGTGTCAATTCTGCCGCAAGTACTTCCAACAGTGGTATTACGTATGTGCCGGCTTATCCCACTTCGCAGGGCATCAGCATACAGAGGAGTGACACAGAAGTGGTATTGATGAGTACCGGTGGAGGACGTTTCACTTTACCTAAATCCATACAAGTGAAAAACGCGTCATACGGTTATTTTGACAAGAAGAACCAATGGGTTAAACAAGGAGATATTAGTCTGGGAAGACAACAGTTGTTTGACAGTGCTCCAGACAAGAATTCTTCAATTTCTATGGAAGCTGGCAGTACAGTACTTCTGATATGTAATTCTGCCCCGATGCTAAGACCCTATCAGACTGTTCAGGCTGAATTTGCATCGTTTAGTTCTGATGTTACCGCGGAATATGATATCAAGAACATCGGTTTTGCCGGAAACGGATATGCGAAGCTGCCTTCTCACGAAGGTGCTTATATCATCTGGAAGCAATTGGAAGCCAAAGAGGATGGGGAACATACGTTACGCATCCGCTATTCTCTTGAGGACAAACGACCGGCATCCCATGTGTTGACGGTAAACGGAAAATCTTATAAGATAAAGCTGCAACCTACTGGGGAAGGCAATCGGTACGATTATTTCAGTATATCGGTCCCTCTGCGGAAAGGAAAAGAAAATGTTGTCCGGTTGGAAACGGAAGGCAATTACTTCCGTCCCGACAGAGTTGTCGTGCCGGCTCCGGCTGGAAATATTGATGAATTGCAAATATTATGAAACAGCTAAAGTACATTATAGTATTGACATTATTAGTCTTTCTTTCTTCGTTCAACGATAAAGTACAACCTGTCACCATATTTATGATAGGCGATTCAACGATGGCAGACAAAAGCTTGAAAAATGGAAATTTAGAACGTGGCTGGGGACAGATGCTTACTGATGTGTTATCGGGTGAAATAAAAGTGGAAAATTATGCCAAAGATGGGCGTAGTACTAAAAGCTTTATAGCCGAAGGACGGTGGGAAACCGTGATGGCGAGATTGAAGAAAGGGGATTATGTATTTATCCAATTCGGTCACAACGATGAAAAAACGGATTCAGCTTTGCACACGGTTGTAGGCGGCAGTTTTGATGAGAATCTACGGCGTTTTGTCAGGGAAACGAGAGCTAAAGGAGCATTTCCGGTTTTATTCAATTCGATTGTAAGGCGTAATTTTCCACCTGAAGGAATGAAAGAACATCGTTATGTGTATGAGAAAGAAGGCGATATTCTGGTTGATACACATGGGGAGTATCGGGAAGTTCCTCGTAAGGTGGCTATGGAAATGAATGTTCCTTTCGTCGATGCCAACCGACTGACACACGACTTAGTGGTAGGTTTAGGGGTTGAAGAATCAAAAAAACTGTTCATGTGGGTACCTGCGGGAAAATACGCCTTCTGTCCGAAAGGCAAGGTTGATAATACGCACTTGAACATCAACGGTGCCCGGACGGTGGCTTCATTGCTGATGAAAGCTACGGTAGAAGTCGTACCGAAATTGAAAAGCTATTTTCGGCAGTACGATTCGGAAGTTTATGTGGCTCCCTACAAAGGAAATAGGCAATGTGCTATAAGCTATACGTTTGATGACGGATTGCTGGAACATTATACATTGGTATATCCAAAGTTGGAAGAATACGGTTTTAAAGGCACATTCTGGGTCTGTGGGAAAATCATTGAAGATAAGAAGGCTGCATTGGGAAAACCACGTATGACTTGGAAACAAATGAAGGAGATGTCGGAAAAAGGGCATGAAATTTCCAATCATGGATGGTCGCATCTGATCCTTCCAGGTAAGACTGAAATACAAATTCGTGAAGAAATCGATAGGAATGATAGTATTATCCTTGCAGAAATAGGAAAACGTCCGGTGACATTTTGCTATCCGGGAAATTATATGGATGAGCAATCTGTTGCGATAGCTTCAATTGGCAGGGCGGGGACACGGCAATATCAATATGCCATCGGAGGTGAAAAGTCACAGTCCACTCCTGAGGAACTGGACAAATGGCTGGATGAGCTTCTGACTTCCGGAGGCTGGGGAGTAAGTATGACACATGGCATTACGTATGGTTATGATTTCTTTGCCGATTCTTCTGTTTTATGGAATCATCTTGAAAAGGTGAAATCGAAGAAGGATAGTGTCTGGGTGGCTACATTCGAGGAAGTGTCAGCTTATGTAAAGGAGTGGAAGAACATACGTCTTGAAATTTGTAAAGGTAAGACGGAATGGGTCGTGACTCCTTGCCTTCCGTTGGATAGTACACTTTTCAACCAACCCCTGACTATAGTCTTGAATTTGAAATCCGAAAACAGAATCAGGAACGTTTGGCAGGATGGGAAGCAGATTCCGGTACAGAAGCGGGATGGGAAATGTTTATTTGAGTTCAATCCTTATGGAGGAATTATACGAATCAGATTGAAATAACTCGGTAGTGATTATTGATTAGATTTTTTTATTTTATGTACAATCTTATGTTTAAAAGAAAGAGGGCATTATGCTTGTTTGCTTTTATGCTCGGCATAGTCGTATCCGGCTTTGCCACGAAAAAAACTAATATTTATCAGGGTTACCTATTCGCTTATTTTGAGGGTACAGGACCTAAAGAAAAGCAGGAACAGTTACGGTTTGCCTATAGCTCTGATGCAAGGAACTGGTATGCGCTGAACAACAACCGGCCGGTTCTTCGTTCCAAGGACATTTCCCAGACGGGAGGTATCCGCGACCCGCACATCCTTCGCCGTACTGATGGAAATGGTTTTTACGTGGTGGCGACAGACATGTTTGTCATGAAGGACGGATGGGAACACAATCCCGGCATCGTGATGCTGAAGTCGGACAATCTTACCGATTGGAACCACAGTGTGATAGACCTCGCCTCTCTCTATCCGGAGAAGTTTGGCAATGTGAAATGGGTATGGGCACCTCAGACCATTTACGACCCGGCAGAGAGAAAATACTTGGTCTATTTCACCGTCCGCTTCAATGGCGATGGGCATTTGGATTTTTACAGTGCATACGCCAACAAGGATTTTACAGGTTTTGAGGCGGAGCCCACGTTGATGTTCCGTGCCAAATATGGAGCCATTGACGGGGATATTATTTATAAAGATGGCGTTTACCACCTTTTCTATAAGGGAAATACGAAGGACAAGAACGGCAAGGAACTGAAGAACGGCATCCGGCAGGCAACCTCGAAAAGTCTGAAAGGACCGTGGAAAGAGAACTTCAAGTATGTGGACGCATACGCCGGCACCTCTACGGTAGTGGAAGGTTCGGGTATCTTCAAGCTAAACGATTCTGATGAGTATATATTGATGTACGATCTGTACACTTCGGGACGCTACGAGTTTCAGCGCAGTAAAGATTTGTACACGTTCACCTCGAAGCCGGAATCGTTTACGAAAAACTTCTATCCACGTCATGGCACCGTCATGAGCATCACGCGGGAAGAAGCTTACCGGCTGAATATGAAATGGGGCGGCATCCCGCAGGAAACACTCAATGACCCGTACGATTTTGTAGCCGACGGCAATCCCATTGTCACACACAAATATACATCCGACCCTGCACCGCTCGTGGTGGGCGATACGCTTTGGCTCTATACCGGTCACGACTATGCCGGAAGGCAGGGCGGGTACAAGTTGAAGGATTGGTGCTTGTTCTCGACTACCGATATGATACACTGGACGGAACACCCCACACCGTTGAAGCTGTCGGAATTTACTTGGGATAAATCGGGGGCAGCATACGCTTCACACGTGGCGGAACGCAATGGAAAATACTATTTCTATGCCAGTACGAACGGTTCTGGAATAGGTGTGGCGGTGGCGGACAATCCGCGTGGCCCCTTCAAGGATGCGCTCGGCAAACCATTGCTCACCAACAAGGATTGTCCGGGGGCCACACATTGGTGGGTGTGCATAGACCCGGCCGTGTTTATTGACGATGACGGGCAGGCCTGGATATTCTGGGGCAACAAGATTTGCTATTATGCCAAGCTGAAGGAGAATATGATTGAAATAGACGGTCCGGTTCGTGTGGTGAATATCCAGAATACCGGAAAGGATATGGATTTCACGGAAGCACCGTGGGTTCATAAGCACAAAGGAAAATATTATCTGACATACGCCAGCGGATGGCCTGAAAAAATATCGTATGCGATGGCTGACCGGATAGAGGGACCATATACTTGCAAAGGCATCCTCGCTGAAATATCGGGTAATAGCAACACTACCCATCCGGGAATCGTGGAGTTTAAAGGACAGGCTTATTTCTTTACCCATAACGGTGGATTGCCGGACGGGGGAAGTTACAGCCGTTCGGTATGCTCGGAGTTCCTGCGCTATAATGCGGACGGAACCATACAAAAGGTGGAAGCTTCTACGGAAGGTGCGGACAGAGGGTTTGTCCCGTTCGATAACAAGAACAATCCCGTCATTCCGGGATATAACGCCGATCCGGAAGTAATGTACTCGCATAATACAGGCAAATACTATATCTATCCTACCAGTGATGGATTCCATGAATGGAGCGGACATTACTTTAAAGCCTTTTCCTCATCGGACTTAAAACATTGGAAAGACGAAGGTGTTATCTTCGATTTCAAGAATGACCTGAGTTGGGCGGATAAGAACGCATGGGCGCCGACCATTATCGAACGGAAGATAAACGGGAAATATCGTTATTTCTATTATTACTCCGCTGAAAAGAAAATAGGTGTTGCCGTCAGCGATTCTCCGACCGGGCCGTTTAAAGACCCTATCGGCAAACCGCTGATAGATTATAAACCGGAAGGCGTGCGTGGCGGACAGCAGATAGATCCCGATGTGTTCCACGACCCGCAGAGCGGGAAGTATTATATCTATTGGGGATGCGGTTATCTGGCTGTGGCGGAGCTGAACGATGACATGGTTTCCGTTAGGAAGGAGACCATGAAGCTGATTACTCCCAAGAGCCCGTTCACTGAAGGTGCGGAAGTGTTCTACCGCAACGGGCTGTATTATTTCCTATGGTCGGAAAATGATACGCGCAGCGAGGATTACCGGGTGCGGTATGCCATAGCCAAGTCACCGGTCGGTCCATTGGAAGTCCCCGACAAAAACCTGATTTTATGGAAAAGGCCTGAGAAAGGTATCTATGGAACCGGACACAATGCAGTCTTGAAAATGAATGGGAAAGACGAATGGTATATTGTCTACCACCGTTTCCGCCGTCCGAATGCCATAAAGATGGGATGGGCTGCCGGTTATCATCGGGAAGTCTGCATGGACAAAATGGAATTTGAGACAGATGGGAGAATAAAGATTGTTGAACCTACTTTGTAAGGTGTTCCCCTTTCAGCTATATCTGAACTTTATGAATAAAGTATTGAGTGTTGTTCATCAATGCCGTGATACCTTATTCATCTATTGAAAAGATAATGGAAACGGGACCCGGATTATGAAGGAGTGTGGAATGGAGATTTTTCATAATGGTGGAAAATCTCCATTCTTTTTCTGTATTACCTAATTTAGAGAGAAAAACATCGCTTAAAGAAAGATTTGTTGGCATCCTATTGGTAGAACTCCCTATATATTTGCTTTATCATGATGGAACAGATTATGTAGTAAAGCTTTCACTTATTGATATTTGGAATTTGGATGGTAAACTAAAAATATTATTTATGCAGAAACGTAATTTATTGGTAACGATTGTTTTCTTGTTTATAGGAGTGTGTGGAATGTCAGCCGAACGTATCCGACAGAATTTTGATTTCGACTGGCAGTTCCGCCTTGGGGAACAAGGCACATATAAAACAGTGCAGCTTCCGCACGATTGGAGCATAGGATTGGACTTTAGCGAAGAAGCCGGTCCGGAAAGCGGGTATCTGCCGGGTGGTATAGGTTATTATAAAAAGGATTTCACAGTACCTTTGTCTTATAAAGGCAAACGGGTCAGCATCGTGTTCGATGGAATATATCATAAGGCAACCATCTATCTGAATGGACGGGAAATTGATTATCACCGCTATGGATACACTTCGTTTGAAACGGATTTGACACCTTACTTGAAGTATGGGGAAAATAATACGCTCAGCGTGAGGGTGGACCATTCGGAGAAATCGCGTTGGTACACCGGTTCGGGTATCTACCGCCATGCATGGTTGCAAGTGACTGACCCGATACATGTGAAAATGTGGGGGACATACGTTACTACTCCCCAAGTGTCCACGTCATCGGCCACTATTTCGTGTGTAACGACTGTTGCCAATGTTTCGACATCAGCAGGGAAAATTGAAGTGGAACAACAGTTGGTCGATGCGCATGGCAATTCGTTGAAGATAAATGGGAAACGGTATGCAGTCCGGACGGATGTCGTGATACCTGAGAACGGGACCAAAGACATAGAGCAGTCTTTTTCTATTTCCAATCCGCAGCTGTGGAGTCTTGAAAATCCCCACTTGTACCATCTGGAGATTGTATTGAAACAAAGAGGTAAGGTAATAGACCGTTATACGACCCGCTTTGGGGTACGTACCATCCATTTTGATAAGGATAAGGGCTTTTTCTTGAATGGGAAGAATATTAAGATGAAAGGTATGTGTCTGCACCAAGATGCCGGTTGCTTGGGCGTGGCAGTTCCTGACCGTTCCTACGAACGCCGCTTGACTATTCTGAAAGAGTTCGGTGTCAATGCCATCCGTTGTTCGCACAATCCGCCTTCGCCGGAATTCCTGGACTATTGCGACTCTATCGGCTTTTTGGTCATTGACGAGGCTTTCGACAAATGGAAATCCGGATACTATGAGCAATTTTTCGATGATTGCTGGCAGCAGGATATCAGTGATATGATTGTACGCGACCGTAACCATCCCTCCATCATTCTTTGGAGTATCGGCAATGAACTGGCAGAGGCTACACGCAAGGATAATGTGGGGGTGGAACGAGCCACGATGTTGCGCGACTTTGTCCGTAAACTGGAACCGACACGTCCTACCATGTTGGCACTGGCTCCTGCATATCAGGATAAGTTTGCAGCAGTGACCGATGTCGTGGGTTACAACTACAGTGAGCTTTCTTATATCGAGGATAGGAAGAAGCATCCCGAACGCATCGGGCTTATCAGCGAGAGTTATCCATATTATAGCGGCTTGCGTCCGTATGAAGCACGCGACTATTCGGACAAGAATCCTTGGAATTATGTAATGGAATATGATTATATTTGCGGTTCGTTCATGTGGGCGGGCATCGACTACATAGGTGAGAGCATGGGGTGGCCCAGTAAAGGATGGGCTGCTTCTCCATTCGACATGTGTATGGACGAGAAGCCGCGTGCCGCCTACTTCCGTGCCGCATGGACGGACAAACCGGTGGTGAAGATGGCTGTTGTGGACTACAGCATAGACGAAGATCCCGGAAAGGACCACTGGCAGACTCCGCCGATGGTACACGACTGGACTTTCCCTTATACGGACTCACGCGTGTTGCCTATACATACGCCCTCCAATTGTGATGAGGTGGTATTGATAGACCCACGCGGAAAGAAATACGGGCCGCGCAAGCCGAAAGACTATCTGAACAATACCATTGTTTGGAATCAGCCTTACCGTCCGGGTAAAGTGGTCGTAATCGGATATAAAGGCGGTAAAGAGGTATGCCGTGACAGCATTCGGACAAGCAAGCCTGTGGCTACACATTATACGCTTACCCCCGACCGCTCGACATTGAAAGCGGACGGACAAGACTTGTCTTTTATCTCCCTGCAACTGTTTGATGAAAACGGGGTTCCTGTCAGGATAAACGACCGCATGGTAACTGTCCGCGTGGAAGGTGATGGACGGCTGATGGGAATAGACAGCGGTGAGATGAGAAGAGAACTTCGGTTTGACAGCCATTCACTGCCCACCTACTTTGGAAAATGCCAGATTGTGGTGCAGGCCGGACGAATAAAAGGAACGCTGAAAGTCATCGTGCAGGTAGAAGGACTGCCGGAACAGGTACTAAATATCGAATGTCTATAATATAGCAATCAATATTTTACTAATACATAAATCATACAATCAAGATGAAACGAATGAAACAGAATTTATTCTACAGTTGGCTATTATCATTGCTTTGTTTACCGGTATTTGCCAATGCCGATACGGTGGAACGTAAACAATTGTTTGACGACGACTGGTCTTTTAAACTGGGTGATACACCCGCCGCTTCGTCATCCGCATGCGACGATACTTCATGGAGAAAAGTGGATTTGCCTCACGATTGGAGCATTGAAGCCGATTTCGATGTGAAAGCTCCTGCCGGAAACGATGGCGGTTACCTGCCTGCGGGTATCGGATGGTATCGGAAGGCATTTCATGTAGATAAGGGGATGGAAGGTAAGAAACTGCGTCTCTATTTCGAGGGCGTTTATATGAACTCGGAGGTCTTTATTAATGAAGAACGTGCAGGCGGGCATCCATACGGCTATTCCTCGTTTTTTTGTGATATTACTCCTTACCTGCACTTCGGACAAGAGAATGTGGTGGCTGTCCGTGTGGACAATTCGGGGCAAAAGAACTGCCGTTGGTACACCGGTTCGGGTATCTATCGTCATGTGTGGCTGCTGACTACGGGAGCGATGCATATTGATGACTGGAGCGTGTATATCCGTCCGGTTAAACAAAATGATAGCGATGTCTGGAATTTGGATATCGCCATGCGCTATGTAGATGCTGTCCAAACAGGAGCAAAGCCGGAAATAAAACATACTGTTTATGACGAGTCTGGCAGGGAAGTGGCAACTTCTGCAAGCGGACACTTGGAGCAATCGCTCTCTGTAAACCATCCCAAATTGTGGTCGCCGGATACTCCTTGTCTCTATACTGTGTGTACGCAACTTATTGTCGGAGGCAAGGTCATAGATGAGGTTAAGAACACTACCGGATTTCGGAGTATCGTTTTCGACAGTGAGAATGGATTGTCTGTGAATGGTAAACCTACGCTTTTGAACGGCGGATGCGTGCATCATGATAATGGCGTGCTGGGTGCACGTTCTCTTGATGCTGCCGAAGCACGTAAAGTACGCTTGCTGAAAGAAGCCGGTTTCAACGCCGTGCGTACTTCGCACAATGTCC
Source organism: Phocaeicola sp. RTP21198st1_B8_RTP21198_201120 (assembly GCF_040929485.1). Taxonomy (NCBI): domain Bacteria; kingdom Pseudomonadati; phylum Bacteroidota; class Bacteroidia; order Bacteroidales; family Bacteroidaceae; genus Phocaeicola; species Phocaeicola sp. RTP21198st1_B8_RTP21198_201120. The sequence continues at coordinate 52,146 of NZ_JBCOCI010000001.1, forward strand.
CTTCGGAAGCCTTTCTGCATGAATGCGACCGTCAAGGGTTGCTTGTTATCGATGAAGCTTTCGACGGATGGCGCGATGCCAAACATAAACATGATTACTCTGTCCTTTTTGATAAGTGGTGGAAACGTGACATCGAAGCAATGGTACTTCGCGATCGCAATCATCCCTCCATATTCTGCTGGAGTATAGGCAATGAAGTGATAGAACGTAAAAAGCTGGAGGTGGTCACTACAGCGAAAAAACTTGCCGAACATGTCCATGCCTTGGATTCCTCACGCCCCGTCACTTCCGCACTGACCACTTGGGACAAGAGTTGGGAGATATTCGACCCGTTGGCAGCCGTACATGACATTGTGGGCTATAATTACCAGTTGCATCGCGCAGAGTCAGACCACGAGCGTGTTCCCTCACGCATTATCATGCAAACGGAATCTTACCCGCGCGATGCTTTCCGTAATTGGGATCTGGTGAACAAGCATGCTTATATTATCGGTGACTTTGTGTGGACTGCATTGGATTATTTGGGCGAATCGGGTATTGGGCGTTTCTATTACAAAGGTGACAGCGAAGGCGAACATTATGACCGTAACCAATATCCTTGGCATGGCGCATATTGTGGCGACATTGATCTGACCGGTTGGAGAAAACCCATTTCACATTACCGTGAGATGCTTTATGATTCAAAGAAAAAGCTCTATATGGCAGTGCGTGAACCGAACGGTTACCACGGTGAAATCAAGGAAACAATGTGGTCGGTATGGCCTACGTGGGAAAGCTGGAATTGGAAAGGGAACGAAGGAAAACCGATTGAGGTAGAGGTTTATTCTCATTATCCCAAAGTACGCCTTTTCTTAAACGATACCTTGGTGGGTGAACGTCCGGCTGGCTATGAACAGCAGTTCAAGGCTGTTTATACATTGCCTTATCAGGCAGGTACACTGCGTGCGGTTGGTGTGGACGGAAACGGCATAGAACAGGAAAGCGTAGTGTTGAGAACGTCCGGCACTCCCTCCTCTATCCGCCTTACCACCCAAGAGCAAAGCATAAAGGCTGACGGGCAAGACTTGGCTTTTGTTGTCGTCGAGGTGTTGGACAAGAATGGGAATATAGTATCTGATGCTACCAATGAAATAGAATTTTCCGTGCATGGAGCCGGTACGCTGGAAGCTACAGGCAGTGCGGATTTGAAAGATGAAAAGTCATATATGGCATCTGTGCGTAAGGCATGGAAAGGCCGTGCCATAGCTGTAATCAGAAGTACGAAACAAAAAGGTAAGGTTACACTGAAGGTTGTTTCAAAGGGGCTTTCTTCGGATGCCATAATAATCAAGACTAAAAAATGAACGATATGAAAACAGGGTTGATAGCTATTCTGCTCTTCCTTGCCGTGCAGACAGCATGGGGGCAGTTCTGCCTGCATTCGGGTATGGCAGCTACAGTGAATTATAATAAATCGGAAGCTCCGGTGGTGCATACCGCTTTGGAATTGCTTCAGCGGGATTATCGAGCCGTTTTTTCTAATTCTCTGCAATACAGCGAAAAACAAGGTGATATTCTTGTCGGTACCTTGGGACTGAATAATGCGGTGGAGCAATCCGGTGTAGATCTTTCTACCTTGAATAATAAGAAAGAAGCTTTTCTGTTGACGGTATTGCTGGACGGGCGGTTGCTGATAGCCGGAAGCGATAGTCATGGTACGGCATACGGTATTATGGAACTTTCGCGTTTGATAGGCGTATCTCCTTGGGAATGGTGGGCGGATGCCACTCCGGAGAAGAGGGAGTTGTTCGAGCTTCCTGTCGGCTACACGAATATGCAATCACCTTCGGTGGAATACCGGGGCATATTCATTAACGATGAGGACTGGGGACTGACACCTTGGAGTAGCTGGACCTACGAACCTTGGCTGTATTATGGGCCGGGACGTATAGGGCCACGTACCAACGAACGGATTTTTGAACTGATGCTTCGCCTGCGGGCCAACACCTATTGGCCTGCCATGCACGAGTGTACAAAGCCATTCTTTCTGACCAAGGGAAACCGGGAAATGGCAAAAAAATTCGGCATCTATATAGGCGGTTCACATTGTGAGCCAATGGCATCGAGCACAGCCGGTGAGTGGTCCCAGCGTGGCAAGGGTGAATACGATTATGTGAAGAACAGCGCATCTGTCTATAAGTTCTGGGAAAGTCGTGTGAAAGAGGTGGCAGGACAAGAGATCTTTTATACTGTGGGTATGCGTGGCGTACATGACGGCGCGATGAACGGTGCCAAGACGTTGGACGAACAGAAAACCGTACTTGAACGCGTATTTGCAGACCAACGCCGCCTGTTACAGCAATATGTGAATAAGGATGTGACAAAAGTGCCGCAAGTGTTTATTCCTTATAAGGAGGTACTCGATGTATATCACGCAGGACTGAAAGTGCCCGATGATATTACCCTGATGTGGTGCGATGACAACTACGGATATATCAAGCATTTTCCTACCGCAGAGGAGCGTGCCCGCAAAGGTGGAAATGGTATCTACTATCATGTTTCTTATTGGGGACGTCCGCATGACTACTTGTGGTTGGGTACATTCAGTCCCCATCCGCTCTATCAACAGATGAAGCAGGCATACGACCATGATGTACGGAAAATATGGATTCTGAACGTGGGTGATATCAAGCCTATCGAATACCAGACTGAACTTTTCATGGATATGGCTTGGAATATTGACAAGGTAGCCGAAGAGGGTGTTTCCGCTCATTTAGAAGATTTTTTGCAGCGTGAGTTCGGTGAGAAGGTTGGTGAAGAACTGCTTCCGGTCATGGAAGAGCACTATCGGCTTGCTTATATTCGTAAACCTGAGTTCATGGGTAATACCCGTGAGGAGGAATATGGGACACCCGATTATCGTGTTGTAAAAGACATGTCTTGGAGCAAACAATATGTTCTGCAAAGGTTGTCCGATTATCAGAGTATTTCTGATAAGGCGGAACAGTTGGCGAGACAAATCCAGGACGCACGTGGGGATTCTTATTTCCAACTTGTGAAATATCCGGTGCAGGCTGCCGCTGAAATGAACAAGAAGATGCTTTATGCCCAGCTTGCCCGACACGGTGAAGCAGACTGGAACCGGAGTGATGCGGCCTACGACAGTATTGTCTCATTGACCCGTATCTATAATATAGGTATAGGGAATAACGGAAAGTGGCATCGCATGATGGATCATCAGCCGCGCCGGTTGCCTGTATTCGAACCGGTGTCCCACCGGAATGTTTCATCGCCTATGATAACAGAACGCATACCGCTTCATAAATGGAATGGTTCGGATTGTATTGAAGGTGATTATGAACTTTGCAAAGGGTTAGGCTATGAAGGTAGAGCGGTTGCCATAGCCAAAGGAAAGAGCATTACTTTTGAATTCTCCGACTGCTCGTCAGGCTCCGTAGATGTGGAAGTCTGCCTCCTCCCTTCCCATCCCGTGGAAGGAAAACAATTGCGCTTTACGATAGAATTGAGTGGTAAGGAAACTTCACCGATTCACTACGAGACCAAAGGACGCAGTGAGGAATGGAAGGAGAATGTGCTTAGGAATCAGGCTATAAGAAGAGTGACTTTGCCGATTCGTAAAAAGAGAACAAACAAACTTGTAATAAAGGCTCTTGATGAAGGTATTGTATTGGATCAAGTGTCGGTTTATCCGCTTTAATGTTATATAGATCAATGGAAAAGACATGGAGATGGTTTGGCAAGAAAGATAAGATAACGCTTGCCATGTTACGACAGATAGGTGTGGAAGGTATTGTTACCGCTTTACACGATGTGCCCAACGGTGAAGTGTGGCCTTTGGAGTCTATCAAAGAAATGAAAGAGTATATAGAGGCTGCCGGACTTCGTTGGGCAGTAGTAGAGAGTTTGCCCGTATGTGAGGCGATTAAATATGGAGGAACTGAGCGGGAACAGTTGATAGCAAACTATATACAGAGTCTTGCCAATCTTGGCAAAGCAGGTATCAAAACTGTATGCTATAATTTTATGCCGGTCATAGATTGGATTCGTACAGATTTGAATCATCCTTGGCCTGATGGTACTTCGTCACTTTATTTCGATAAAACACGCTTTGCCTATTTTGACTTGAAAATCCTGAAAAGGGAGCATGCGGAAAAGGATTATACTAAGGAGGAATTGGAGGCAGTAGAGAAATTATGTAGTCATATCACCGAAACGGAAGAATTGGAACTGATAGACTCAATTATCGTAAAAACCCAGGGTTTTGTGAACGGGAATATCAGGGAAGGGGAAACTCTTCCGGTATCGGTTTTCAGGAAGCTCTTGTCTCTCTATGACGGCGTGGACAGAGTTGCGCTACGTGAGAATATGCGCTATTTTCTTTCTTCCATCATGCCGGTGTGTGAGGAATATGGCATAGATATGTGCGTACATCCTGATGACCCTCCCTTCCAGATGCTTGGCCTTCCCCGTATCGTGACCGATGAGGAAGACATTGCCTGGTTATTGGATGCGGTGGACAATCCACACAACGGGTTGACTTTCTGCGCCGGTTCGCTCAGTGCTGGTGTACACAATGACACCCGTAAGCTTGCACGCCGTTTTGCCAGTCGTACCCGTTTCGTTCACCTGCGCAGCACGGAAACCCTATCTGATGGGAATTTTATCGAGAGTTCACATTTGTCCGGTAGGGGGCACTTGATAGAGTTGATACGTATCTTCGAATCTGTGAGTCCCTGTTTACCCATGCGGGTGGATCATGGCCGCACGATGCTCGGAGATGAGGAACTCGGATACAATCCGGGGTATTCATTCCATGGGCGTATGCTGGCATTGGCACAGGTGGAAGGAATGATGGCTGTTGTACAAGATGAATTACGAGAATAAAGAGTAAGAATTTAAATAGCAAGTAGATTATACAGATTAGATTATATACAGATTAATATGAATGAATTATTTGGAATCGCAGGCAAAGTAGCCATTATTACCGGAGCAGGTGGAGTATTAGGTGGAAATATTGCAAAGCATTTTATGCGGCAGGGTGCAAAAGTCGTTGCTGTAGATGTCCGTCGGGAACAATTGGACAAGCGGGTTTCTGAACTGGAACAATATGGCAGCGAGATTGTTGGCATTGTCGGTGACGTGCTTGATGTGGTAAGTCTGGAAAAACTGGCCGGACAGATACTTTCCCGATGGGGAAGGATTGACATTCTTCTGAATATTGCGGGTGGAAACATGCTGGGAGCTACACTTGAGCCGGAACAGAATTTTTATGATATGGATATAGTCTGCTGGGAGAAAGTGACCGGTCTGAATATGAACGGTACTGTATATCCGTCAATGGTATTTGGTAAAGTGATGGCCCAACAGAAGAATGGTTGTATCGTTAATGTGTCTTCCATGGCCGCTTATAGTGCCATTACTCGTGTACCTGGCTATTCAGCAGCAAAATCTGCGGTAGCGAACTTTACCCAATGGCTTGCCAGCGAAATGGCCTTGAAATATGGTGACGGCATTCGTGTCAATGCCATTGCTCCCGGATTTTTTATCGGTGACCAGAACCGGAGGGTTTTGATTAATCCGGACGGATCGTTGACAGAACGGAGCCGAAAAGTGCTTGCCAAGACCCCGATGGGACGCTTTGGAGATATAACTGAACTCAATGGTGCGGTGCAGTTCCTATGCAGTGACGCGGCAAGTTTCATTACCGGCGTATTGCTGCCGATTGACGGAGGATTCAGTGCTTTCAGCGGAGTGTAAGGAATTATATGATTAAAAAGATGGACCGGGCAATAATTGGGGACACTCATTTATTGCCTGGTTGTGTATGATGACTTGTTACTTGTTGTCCGACTTCTAATCAACTATATTATTATATATTGCCGTGCAATATTTAATATCTTGTGCGGTGAGTATTTGTTTTTAATTGATATTTACTTATTCCTGAATGAAATCTTTTTTCCCTATACTTCAGTTGAAAATAGCCGTTGGATACATCCTGCTGCTGTTCCTACTCTGTACTGTGGTTTTTCTTGTTCGGCTGGAGCATGGAAAGATGGAAGAACTGGATTCCAAAGAGTATCAGTCCAATATGAGAAGAAGGGCTGTCAACCGAACCTTTGAAAAACTGCTGGAGTTCTCCTTCCATGAGCATTTTTTGCTGACACAGGATAGTGTGGGTATTCATGAATACAGAAATAGTTGCATGGTTGCTTTAGACGCTTTGAACGGACTGAGGCTCTATTATACAACAGAGTTATACTTTGCCATAGATACTATATCCAAGCTCCTGCTGGAAAAAGAGCGGTTACATCATGAAGTGACAAATACCCTTTCCCGTTTTCCCCGCGCGGACAGCCTTCTTCATAAAAAGGTTTCCGGAATTATGCGGCAGACACAGGGTTTCGAGCAACCGACCGCACAACAAACAAAGAAAGCCGGGAACCTATTTCGTTTCTTTTCTAAAGACAAAAACAAGAAGTCCGCTTATGCCAGCCGGAAGGAAAAAGAGATGCAAGGTTTGAAAAGCAAGTCTTCCATGAGCGGACAATTCATCCGGCTGCAAAAGGATGTGTATAACCAGTATGCGGATTATCGGAAAAGGCTGGCATCATACTCGGACAGTTTGCAGTGCCGGAATCGGGAACTGAACATGCGTATCAGCGGTCTGATGCATGAATTAGAACGGATGGCCGACACACAATATGCGGCGGATATGAAAGAAACGACTGCATTAAGGAAACAGTCGTTCCGTATCATTCTTTTCATAGCCGTCATTTCCATTCTTCTGATAATTTTACTTTATCTTCTTATCCATACTGACATTAGAAAGCGACAGAAACATCGGATGGCACTTGAAACAGCCTGCTCCCGTAACGAGGAATTACTGATGTCACGCCGAAACCTGATGTTGTCGGTGAGCCATGACCTGAGGGCGCCCCTTGGTACGGTCTGTGAATTTGCGGAGCTGATGCAGCATGAGAAGGATACCGGATTGGTAAGGGAGTTCGCAGCGAATATCCTACACGCCTCCCGCCATGTCATCGGACTGGCCAACAACCTGCTGCACTATTACAGGCTGGAAGAGGGAAAGGAACAACCGGAGAATGTTGTGTTTCATTTAGGAGAGATTATTGGGAATACCGTGCGTACCTATCTTCCTTCTGCGCAAAAGAAGGGACTTGGACTGACTACTGAAATAAAATCATGTGATGTACTTGTCAGGTCCGATTCCGGACGGATTGTCCAGATTCTCGGTAATTTGCTGTCAAACGCAATCAAGTTCACACGCGTGGGATATATCCATGTGGGAGCCTTGTATCAAACCGGCAGGCTGTCACTATTCGTGAGAGATACGGGGACGGGGATAGACAAAGGGCGGCAACAACTGATATTCTCCGACTTTGAACAGATAGGTTCCCCTATGGGGGACGGTTTCGGTCTGGGGCTGGCTGTCACTTCAAGGTTGGTCTCACTGCTTGGGGGAGACATCCGGGTGGAGAGCATGCCGGGACGTGGAAGCACTTTTGAGATCCGGCTTCCTCTTGATGAGGCTGACATGCAGGATATACAGGATTCAGCTTCCGTTGGTAGCATCCTGCCCGATATCAGGGTGTTGTATATTGATGACGACCGTATTCAACTGGATGCCGTCAGAAGGATGTATCTTCGTCACGGTATCGAGTGTGACTGTTGCACGGACATTGATGAGATGGTCACGGCATTCAGGAAAAACCGGTACGACCTTGTCCTTACCGATATGAGGATGCCAGATACGGACGGTTATAGCGTGCTGGCTCTGCTCCGCAATAGCAATATAGGCCAGTCCGGAACGGTTCCTGTACTAGCAGTGACCGCCCGTGTTGATAACGGTGCCGTCCATTTTATAAATTCCGGTTTTGCCGGATGTCTGCACAAGCCTTTCTCTGAAGAAGAATTACTGGCGGTCACACGGAGTGTGGAGCGTCCTGATTTCACATACATCATGGAAGGCGAGGAACACGTGGACGAACTGCTGGATATTTTCATTGAGGATACGGAGGCCGGACTTGTCGGCATACGTGATGCCGTCAGTTCGGGTGATTATGCAAGGCTTGGAAATATAATACACAAGGCTGTCCCCATATGGGAGACAATACGGATAGACATCCCTTTGCAGGAACTGGCCTATATGGGTTCGCTGTCACCCGAAAAATGGGCAGATATATCTGAAGGGCGGATTGAGAGACTGGCCAGAGCTGTGGAGGATGCCGTAAGAAAGGCTGTAACATTAAAGGAGAAAATGAATGGAGACAATACTCATTGTGGAGGATAACCGTACATACGCACGTACTACCGCCAACTGGCTGACGAGAAACGGTGTGAATACCCGCTACGTACTTTCGGCAAATGCCGCAAAAGAGTTTCTGCGTAATAACGAAGTGGATCTGGTCCTTTCGGATTTCCGTCTCGGTGATTGTAACGGCGTGGAACTGCTCGAATGGATGAAGTCGCATGGCTACCGTATGCCTTTTCTTATCATGACCGGGTACGGGGATATACCCGGTGCCGTGGAAGCCTTGAAGAGAGGAGCCGACAATTATCTGCCCAAACCCGTGCAGACGGAAAAGGTACTTGGCATTATCCGAGAACTGTTGGGGCGCAGGAAGAAAAGCGTGGAATCGGAACAGACTTTCTATGTATGTAAAAGTCCGTCAGCGGCAAAACTTCAGGAGATGGTACGTCTGGTAGCCCCTGCGGATAGTCTGTCCGTGCTGATACGTGGCGCATCAGGTACGGGAAAGGAATGGGTAGCACGGCAGATACACGCTTTCAGCAAACGTTCGGATGCCCCTTTCGTGGCGGTGGATTGCGGCGCTCTGCCACGGGAACTGGCCGCATCGGAATTATTCGGACACAAGAAAGGGGCTTTTACCGGAGCGGTTGAGGACAAGAGTGGCGTGTTTGCCGCCGCTAATCACGGGACATTGTTTTTGGATGAGGTCGGCAACCTGAACCTGGAGACGCAGATGCAGCTATTGCGGGCCCTGCAAGAGAAATGTTACAGACTTCTCGGTGGAAAAGAAGAAATTCACACGGACATACGCTTGCTGGCAGCTACCAACGAGAACCTGGAGAGAGCAATAAGTGAGGGGCGGTTCAGGGAGGATTTGTTTCACCGGCTGAACGAGTTCCCGCTTTATGTCCCACTGTTGAAAGATTGCCGGGAGGATATTATCCCGCTGGCCGGATTCTTCCTTCCTAATGCAAATAGGGAACTTGGAAAGAAGATAAAGGGGTTTGACCAGGATGTAAGAAAGGCTTTCAGGGCTTATTCGTGGCCCGGCAATATCCGTGAACTGAAAAATGTGGTGAAACGTGCATGTGTGCTGGCACAGGAGGACTGGATTACTCTCAAGGATATTACTCTTCCGGTGGACATTAAGCCATCGGAAGATTACAAACAGGATATGGCGCGGACAGAACTGGAAGCGATACAGAAAGCGTTGGAAACCATGGGCAATGACCGGAAGGCAGCCGCACGACTGTTGGGTATATCCCGGAGCACTCTGTATCTGAAACTGAAAAAGTACGGCTTGATTTGAATTTGTCCATATTGTTGGACACACCGTGTCCGATGGAAGATAACGGACACGGACATGAAATAAATTTGTAAAGTTATAATATACACATTATTAATGTATTAATTACTTTTTTCTCTCATGGCATATCTTTTGCCTTCTTATGGTTATGATAAGGAACAATAAAACAGAAAGAGTTTTTAATTTAAAATATCAATACCATGAGAACATTGACAAATACACCGTTGTTCGGTATGTTTACCTCTTACATAGCCGGTTTGGAACTTGTGCCGGGAAAATTGTCTGCCGTTTATGATGATTTTGCAGACCTGATTGCCGATTTGTCACAAGACGGGAACAGAATAAGCCAAATGAGGCGGCTGAATTACACGAGGATAGAGCTTCTCTTCATAAAACAAACCTGCGACACCATGAAGGAAGGGCGGCATGTACTCTATGACGTATTCATCGGCAAGGTTCTGTTCCTGCTGGATGCGGAGATAGAAATGGTAAAAGAGTATTTACGCCACTGTGCGGATGGTACCAGCACAGGAATGGAAATCCGCCCGCAAGGCTGTAAGCGGAAATCCGCATTACACTGGAACGGTACGGACAGTGATCTGATAGAACTCGTGGCGGCATTGATGGCAACCGGGGCGGTGGGCTGTGCGGAGGGAAGGAAACTTACCATCGTGGATGTCATCAGAGTATTCGAGGATGCTTTCAATATCAAGATTAACGCTTTATATACCAAACGTGGTAAAGTGTTTGACCGTTGTAGGGATTCCACACCTTTCATTGACTCCCTGCGTAAAAGCTATATCAGGATGTTGGACAAGCGGTTGGCGTAGGGATTGCACGTCAACAGTCGCCAACGGATGACTTGTATGTCCTCCATGTTGCTGATTGACTGCCAAAGTGTTTTCTTTGCGGCTATAAACTTCTGTAAATAAATCAAGTTATGGGATTACTGAAAGATTGGATGGCCCGCTTGGGATTCCGTCTGCCGGAACATCCGGCGGCTGAACCGGGCAGCGTGTTCATCACGATGGACGAAAAGAATATGCCGGTAGATGTGCGGACGGGTGATACGACACCGAAAGCATATGAGGATTATATCGGAAAGATAGTGAAGGATTTTGATAAACGGCTCTATCTGCCCGGCTGAACGATTCTGAAAGTTGATTTTGCGGACAAAGGCAAAATTCCCTCCCGACGGGGAAACCTGTCGAACTGGTACTCTCACAAATTGGTCCCGGCTGTCTATAGGCATAAGGCGGTAATGGGAAAACAGATTCAGCTACAAGATGCGGCTTATATACTAAAAGCGGGATGGAAACTGTTCAGCCGCCGGACATCGCTTGAAACCCTTCAAAAGGATAAGCAATACCGGGAGTTTATACGCCATAACGAGGCAGCAGGCCGGAATAACGTATCGGACGAGGGGAAACGGGTATATGCCGTGGCAACGGATGAAGGCGTACTGTTCTTTTCGGACAGTGGGAAAGGGATGAAAACGCGTAACAGCTACCTGCAACATCTGGCGGATAGCTTTTTCAACTTCTCAAAAGGAGTGGAAACGCTGAAACTGTACGAAATGGAGATACCTTCCCGGCAAGTGATGGAACTGGCGGACAATAGCATTGATAAGCTGGCCAAAAGCGACCTGCGTAATGCCGGTACGCAACTTCGAAAGTCGGAGTTCAGCTTTACCAAAGAGAAAATGGCAGGAAAAGAAATGCTGGAAGGTGCTGTTTGTACAGACAAATACGATCTTCGACCGGATTATAACAACTTTGACCGATTAACGAAAGAGTTTAATCTGGGCATCTCTCCCCGTAATTATGATGTTGCCTCGTTACTCTATATTTCGGAAAACGGATATGCAGGTCATGTGGTAGCGGATTATTTTCATCCGTTCAGTTACGAATATGAGTTCAGGGACTTGGCTGAAAAACTGGACGACAGCATCAAGGCACGGCAATCGGCGCCGATGTCATTACATGATTTCGGCTATGCAGCCTTGCAGATGGAAGCAAAAGTTATGGCAAGGGATATTCTGCAATCGGAGTTCCATATTACGGACGGGGAGTTCAGGCTGAGCGGAAAAGCGAACCGGACATCGCAAAGGACAAAAACACCGGAAAAGTGTTTGTTTCAGCAATCCAAAGAACCGGAACCGGAAAAATCGGGGTGTCAGGCTGCGAAGCATGTCTCTTCCGTTGTTCCGCAGAAGAAAGAAAAAAAACAACTGATTATATAATATGCTTATGGAAAAGAGAATGAATACAGAGTGTATGGAAAACGGCAGCCTGTACATGACGCTGGATGCTTTTTACCACCCCGTTTATTTAAGTATGCGGGGACAGGGAGAAGAAGGATTCTCCCGATATGTCAGTAATAACGTGCGGTTTCATGCAACAAGCAGGGAATTTGTACCCGACCACTGAATGTTCCGTTTCGACTTCAAAGACAAAAGTCTGATTCCTCCCATACTCGGAACAGATAATGCGGATTATCTGGAACGGCTCATGCCGGTATTGGAACGGAAAAGGATTCATCCTTCAGGGGTGGTGAGGCTGCGGGACGCGGCATTCTGTGAGGAAAGGGGAATCAGGCAATTGTCCGCCTCGGCAGCGCATACGGCACTGGCGGAGAATGAGGACTACCAACGGCTGGCACACCGTTTCGGAACGGACGGCCATGTGATAAGAAACGGATTGGCTGTATTTCCTACTTGTACGGCAGTGGAATACGGACAAAAGGTATTGCTGTTTGATAAGACAGAAGCAGGAGACAAGGAACTGGCCAAATTATTGGACGGAATAACTGAAAAGTTCTTTGAAGGAAAAGGGAAACCGAAGGAACTGGGATTTTATGAAGTAGCACCGTTGGATGCGAGATACCGGGGCACAATGTGTGACTGGCAGGTGACCTCGCCAGAGATATTAAATTATGGGATTTGTACAAAACGGCTGGATATGGCACCCACATTAAGAAACTTCAACCGTTTGAGAAATCTGCCTTTGGTTAAGGTTCCGCTGACAAAGGAACAGGAACGGATCATGTCGCAACTGGTGGCGCGGCCTGACAATACCCGTTTCTCCGGTCCGAACATGTCGGTGAAAGTTCCCATGAAAAGGGAAAGGCGTGGAATGAAAATTTAGTTTTGAAATATGGAAAAAGAAGAGAACAAGAGTGGCAGTGTGTATGTCACAGTGGACGGACACTTCAATCCGATACACATCAGTATGAAAGGCAAGGGTAAAGAAGGCTTTTGGGATTTCATGCAGGAAGATGTGGAAAAGGCTCTGAGAGGAAAAGAGATACCGACAACAGGCGTTTTATACTATGATGTGCCTGATCTGGCAATGGTCCCTCCTTTGCGGAAGAGAAATAACAGTAACTATTTGAAAACATTGGAAAAGGCAATGGATGGGCAGGGAATCGGATTGCAAAGTTACCTGCGTGTATCGGAAGTGGTGTATTGCCTGTGAAAAGATATAGACCCGTTGTCAAAAGATGAGCATTTTAAACGGATACTGACACCCGGCATGTGGGAGGAAATACAATCCTCACCTAAAATGGTGGAGAAAATGCTGGATGACCTGAAACGCGGGAACCATTATTACTCTGCCGTTGAAACGGATAAGGGCGTGCTTCTCTTTGATGACAATACAAATGGAGAATGGCAATTCAACAGTTATATGTATGAATATGTGGAGAAGAGTTTCTTTGAACCTGATTTTCCTTTAAAATCTCTGGCCGTTCATGAGTTGAGCGGATGGCCTTCCTTAATGGAAGGAAAGGTAAACCTCTGTAAAAATGAGCGGGGAGACTGGGTAGATGAGGAAACAATGAGACAGTGCGCATATCAGGACAGGTCTGTTTTGAAGAATGTAGTGGAAAGCAAGACTTTTGACCTTGCGCCTACATGGGAAAATTACTTCAATCTGACTGAAATAGGGGAAGGATTGGGATTGCCACGAAGTCCGGATAATTACGACCGGATGACCTTGCTTTTCATCCGGGAACAAGGATACCCGGAGGACGGGCTGGTTGATGAATATCCGGATGAGTTCAGCTTTTACGACAAATTTGAAGAGATTGAAAAAAAACTGTTAGGACCGGACAGATTGAATGTACACGACGAGATGCAGGAGAAAGCTAAAAAATTGGCAGGCGATTTGCTGAATGAGCATTTTCCAAATTTGCGTCAAAATACGGAAATGAAAGAGGGAAAAATAGAAAATGTCATAGTAGAGCGGAAGAATAAAGGCCTGAGAATATAAGGTGGCAGATGGTAGAGGAAAGGCTTGTCCATAGTGGAAACATAGGGATACAAGCCTTTCTTCATACCGTTTACTTTACTGTTGTGACAATGCACGACAAAATCCGACTTTGATTCCGCACACTTGTTTTTAGCGGAGAGTATGCCTTATTTTGCCGGAGAAAACATTAAAATGTATAAACTAAAAACATCATGTATGGAACTGACTATTATCGAAACGAGCGCGTATCTGGAAATGAGGAAACAGTTCAGTCTGCTGGCTGTACAATTGGAAGATTTCCGTAAAAAGGTTGCCCCACCCGCACCGGATAAATGATTGGACGCACAAGAGGTATGTCTGGCTCTGAAAATATCGAAGAGATGCTTGCAAAATTACAGGGACAACGGCCTTATTCCTTATTCAAACATAGGCGGGAAATTCTTCTATCGGGAAACGGATATTCAGGAGATATTGAGTGAAGGACTTGTAAAAAGGAAATAGGCTATGGCAGACATTATCACAAAGGATTCGGAAGAGTTCAAGGAATTGACCGGATGGATAAGGAGAGCGGGTAAGGCGGCTGAAGAAGCCACGGCAAGGATACGTCCCACAATTGCGGATGAGCATTACCTGACTGGAGATGACGTATGCGAGAGACTGCACATCTCACGGCGGACACTGCAAACCTTGCGTGATGAGAACATGGTGTCCTATACTACCATCGGTGGAAAGATTCTTTATCCCGAAAGCGGACTGTATGAGGTGTTAAAAAAGAACTATCGGGATTTCCGAAGGTTCAGGAAATAAAGAAAAAGACAAAAGGAATGTCCCTCCGGCCTGCCGGCTGAAGGGGCATTCCTTTTGGTCGGTATTAGACGGCCAGTTTGTAAACATGGCCTATCTTCTCGCAAAGTTTGTCGGTATCTTCGCCCACTTTTGGATTGATAAGCTCGGCATACACCTGCGTGGAAAGGATGGAGTTATGTCCTAATACCTTTTGCAGGGTTTCCAACGGCATCCCTTTGAGAATGGCCAGAACTGCGAATGTATGACGTCCGATATGCGGGGTGACTTCGGTATGGCAATCGCACTTCTTACCGATGATTCTGAGGCTGAGGAACATCGTGTTGTATTCGCCTACGGGGAAAACACAATCGGGGGAATCCTTCTTCTCGTCCACACCCCTGTATTTCTCAATAAGCTCAATGGCTATGGGCAATAACTTCACGACATAGGCCACTCCGGTTTTTATACGGTTGCCCATCAACCATGTGCCTCCCTCGGAATCGGTATGGATGTTGTCGTAAGTAATGGCTTTGAGGTCGGCATATGCAAGACCGGTGAAGCACATGAAGAGAAACATATCCCGCATGGCACGCTGGCGTTTGTATTTCAGATCCACGTGGATGATTCTCTGTAATTCCTCTTCAGTAAGAAAAGACCTTTTCTTGTATTCCGGCTTGCACTCGAAGGATGTGAAAGGATGGACTTTCAACCAACCCTTTTCCTGCGCTATGTACATCAACCATTTCAGGGTGTTGACACGGTTGAAAGCGGTGGCATTCGCATTGCCTGCCGTGCCGAGCATCCATGTGTAATAATCCTCAATGAACGATTTCTCAAGCTCGTCAATAGCTATATCCTCAATGTTCTTTTTGGTTTTCATGAAAAGCAAAAGACTTTTGTAGTCGGCAACCAGTCCACGGTAAGTGCTTTCCGCCTTTCCTTTGCCTATCTTTTCTTTATACGATTCAATCTGTTCTCTGAAGAGCACCATAAGAGTATGGCATTCCTCTGCGAAACCTACATAGCGGTTATATACTTTCTTGGCCGTAACAAAACTGTCATGGTCGCAAATGTACTGATAGTGCTTCGTTATCTGCGCCTTGATGTTGTCAAGTTCTTGATTCAGCGTGCGTGCTTCCTCGGACTTGCCTTTCGCACGGTTGGCTTTTACGTCCCATAAGGAAAGGGACACCGTTCTTTTACTGCTGAAACCCGCTTGGGTTCCATTGACTGTAATACGGCCCATAATCGGAGCCTTACCATTTTTTACTGACTGGTTCTTGGTGTAGAACAATACTTTGAATGTGCTTCGCATAACTCAACTTTTTTTAGTTACAAATTTACTTTCTGTTGAGTTATCTGATACTATGCAAAAACAAGCAATAGATTGAAATATAATACATTACACCTCTTTTTATAGCATATTTGGCGGAGTTACGATTTGGTAACCTAACTCCTTTCCAAATCTGCTTTTTTTTGCTTCCCTTTTGCCTACCTGCTAAAAATATGTTTTATAACTATTTGATTTTTAGCATAGTTGCGTTATCTTTGCACATCTTTCAAAAATACTTGGTTTCGAGCATTGAAACAACTTGTTTTATACTATTGGAACTCCTTGTTTCACATGGGGAAATAAGGAGTTCCATCAGACAGGCTCCTTTGTTCCTCTCAAGAATGAGGAAGATAAAGAGTATTCGTTTCGAGAACATGATGATAAACGGTAAGGTGATGTCGGCATGATATGCCCAAAGGGCCCCAATGGTATAAGATTCCGGATTGGGCAGGTATCTTTGTGGAAGAGCATATGGAGAATGCAGTATTTGTGAAATAAAAAATAAGGGTAATTATTTAAGTGGAATAATTCTTTAAGAGCAATCCTTTTTCGTATCTTTGTCCATTGAAAATGAATAAATTATATTCTTATGGAATTACAAGATAGATATATCCGTTTTGATTGGGCAGTCAAACGCCTGTTGCGTCATAAAGCCAATTTTGGTGTGCTCGAAGGGTTCCTTACGGTGCTGATAGGTGATGATATCCATATAGTGGAGATTCTGGAAAGCGAGGGTAATCAGCAAACGGAAGAGGATAAGTTCAACCGGGTTGATATCAAGGCTCTTAATAGTAAAAATGAGATTGTTATCATCGAGATCCAAAATACCCGTGAACTGTATTATTTGGAGCGTATCCTGTATGGAGTAGCCAAGGCCATTACGGAGCATATCTCATTGGGTGAAACTTATTATAAAGTTAAAAAGATATATTCCATCAGTATCCTTTATTTCGATATCGGTTATGGAACTGATTATCTTTATCATGGGCAGAATATATTTAAAGGGGTGCATACGGGAGATTTCCTGCAGGTCAGTACCCGGGAGAAGGATGCTATTGTGCCTCGTATGCCTTCCGAAATTTATCCTGAGTATTTCCTTATCCGTGTGAATGAGTTTAATAAGGTGGCCATGACTCCCCTTGAGGAATGGATAGAATATTTGAAGACGGGTATTATCCGTCCTGACACGACAGCTCCCGGATTGGGGGAGGCACGTGAAAAATTGAAATATTATTCAATGACCCCTCAGGAACGTCATGCTTACGATGAACATCTCAGCGCTTTAATGATTCAGAATGATGTTCTTGATTCTGCCAAGTTGGAAGGAAAGATAGAAGGGCGTATGGAAGGTCGCGAAGAAGGGCGCATGGAGGGCCGCGAAGAAGGTCGTGCGGAAGGTCGCGAAGAAGGCATTAAGGAAGGTGTCGTTCGCAATGCCCGGAGGATGAAAGAAAAAGGGCTCTCTATAGAGGATATTATGGAAATTACAGGATTGACATTCGAAGAGGTTAGTCAGTTGTAATCCCATGTTTGGTTAAATAAATCCACAGGTATCCTCATGAGGTATCTGTGGATTTTTATTTTAATGAATGAGGTGTTGAGTGAATATCGTGAGTGGAGCGTATTAAAAAGAAAATATTCATTTAAACATATAGCTTGATGAGGAAATTAGTATTTGCTTTATTGTTATTGTGCAGTGCTTTGTTTGCTACTGCCCAAGAATGGCAATGGTCCGTACAGTTGAAAGGATTCATCTCTTCCGAAACCGGCAAAGAACCGACTGCCTTCCTGTGGATACCTTCCGATTGCCATCAGTTGCGTGCCGTAATGGTAGGAAAGCACAATATGAGTGAGGAAACCCTGTTCGAGATGCCGCGTTTCCGGGAAGTATTGTCTCGGATGGGGATCGGACTGGTATGGATCACTCCCGGAATCGACCAGCAATGGGATGTGACAAAAGGAACGCAAGAGATTTTCAATCGGATGATGAATGACCTGGCGGAAGTCAGCGGCTATTCTGAGTTGGAACATATACCTGTAGTTCCTGTCGGTCATTCGGCAATGGCCACTTATCCGTGGAATTTTGCCGCTTGGAATCCTAAACGGACATTGGCTGTCATTTCTTTGCATGGAGATGCTCCCCGTACCAACCTGTGTGGCTATGGCGGGGAGAATCTGGAGTGGGGTAGGACACGTAATATAGATGGTATTCCGGGATTGATGATTGAAGGAGAATATGAATGGTGGGAGGCGCGGGTGAACCCTGCTTTGGCGTTTCGGATGATGTATCCCGAAAGTTGTATTTCATTTTTGTGTGATACGGGACGTGGACATTTTGATGTGGCCGGGCAGACTGCTGATTATATTGCTTTGTTTCTGCGAAAAGCGTTGGAATACCGTTTGTCCGGACATCCTTCTTTGAATGAGCCTGTCCGTTTGAAAAAACTGAATCCGGAAGAAGGGTGGTTGGCCGAGCGTTGGCGTCCGGAGCAGAAGGACAGGGCTAAGGTGGCTCCTTATCGGGACTATAAAGGAGATAAGCACGATGCATTTTGGTATTTTGATAAAGAAATGGCCGGACTGACCGAAGCCCGCTATGCAAAATATAAAGGTAAGCAGATGCAATATCTTGGATTTATGCAGAGAGGCCGGTTGGTTAAATATGATGCCGGACAACATGCCGGAGTGATTGCCGCTTTCCGGCCGGAAGCCGATGGTCTGACTTTTCACGTAAAAGGGGTGTATATGGACTCTTTACGCTCCTCACTGGTAAAGGAACATGCTCATGGCGGAATTGAAGTTACTCGTATTTGCGGTCCGGTGGCAAAGGTGAATGATACTACTTTTACCGTGCGTTTTTATAGAATGGGAATGGATAATCCGAAGCGTACCGGAGATATCTGGCTGTTGGCCGCTAATGAGGGTGACAGTAGATATAAGAGTGCGGTACAACAATTCAATATTCGTATTCCTTATCGGAATACAGAGGGAAAACGCCAATATATACTTTTTCCGGGGATAGAAGATGTGAGGGAAGGAGTGGAATCAGTTTCTCTTGAAGCTGTTTCTGATTGTGGATTGCCCGTATATTATTATGTAAAGGAAGGCCCTGCGGAATTACAAGATAACAGGCTGGTCTTTACGAAAATTCCTCCCCGCAGTAAATTTCCGGTGAAAGTCACCGTTGTAGCCTGGCAGTACGGGATTGCCGGACAGGTACAGACGGCTGAACCGGTGGAACGCAGTTTTTTTATAACGAAATAGTCAGCTCCGCGTTGAGTCTTTATTTCTTCTCTTTCGTATTGAATGATATAAAGGGAGAAGTTGCGATTTGTTATTATCATAATTCAGTAAATACCATGAAAAAGAAGCTGATGACTTGTCTTTATCTATGTCTTTCTGTCATCCATGTTTTTGCTCAAACGAAGGAGCACGGGAGGACGGGAGAATTTAATATTCTGGATTTCGGAGCCACCCGTGATACTATGATGGTGCATACGAAAGCTATCAATGAAGCGATTGAAAGCTGTTACAGGCAGGGGGGCGGAAGAGTGGTTATTCCTCCGGGTAAATTTAAGACAGGTACTATTTTTCTGAAAGATAATGTAGAACTTCATTTGGATAACGGTGCCTGCCTTTATGCCAGTGAGGATTATGCTGATTTTCCTATTCAGCCGAGAGCAGCTTACCGCTCTTTGAAAGATGCAGGCGGATGGTCGGCGTTGATTTATGCGGTGGGGGCTAGGAATATAGCCGTTACGGGCAAAGGTGTAATTGATGGGAGAGGAAAGGGCAGAAAAGGGCGTGTGGGCGGAGTACCGGGTGATGCCGACGGCAGGCCGCGCAATATCCTTTTTATTTCATGTAAAGGGGTACGTATCTCAGGTATCAGTATGAGGAATTCAGCCTTGTGGAATCAACATTATCTGGATTGTGAAGATGTTATTGTAGAGCATATCCATGTTTTCAACCATTGTAATGGTAATAATGACGGTATAGATATTGACGGTTGTCGCAGGTTTATCTTGTCTGATAGTGTCATCGATTCGGACGATGACGGAATCGTGTTGAAAAGTACGGGGCTGGCTCCTTGTGAAGATGTCGTTATTAATAATTGTATTGTCAGCAGCTTTGCCAATGCTATAAAATGTGGCACCGAATCGACCGGAGGATATAAGAATATTGTCATTTCTAATTGTATTGTTAAACCGAGTTGCAATAAAGGGGACCGCATTATAAAATCTACTCCAAGCGGTATTACGGCTATTTCTTTGGAGGTGGTGGATGGTGGAATAATGGATGGCGTGTCTATTGACAATATCGTAATTGAGGGTACGGAATGTCCTTTGTATGTCCGTTTGGCGAATAGAGGCCGGAAATATATAGATGAGGCTCCGGTTCCTCCAATAGGAAAAATGAGAAATATACAGATTAGTAATGTAACCGCTTATGATACCGGTAATTTTTGTTCTTCCATAACGGGGATTCCCGGTGGTGAGATAGAGAATATTTATTTAAGCAATGTTCGCTTTCTAAATAAAGGCGGGCTTGTAGCAGGAAATTGCCGGACGGCGAATGATATGCAAGGGAAACGTCATGATACTGCCGGAAATGTATTTCGGGACCAATATTGGTCTTCCCATCGGGAAGTGAAAGAGGATGAGAAAGGTTATCCACAACCTACTGTATGGGGGAATCTGCCGAGTTATGGACTGTTTATCAGAAATGTGAGAAGTATAGCTGTGGACAATGCCACCTTTCAATCGGAAAAGCCTGATCCCAGGATACCGGTAATTGCCGTTAATGTAGGGAACTTGTCGCTTGACCGGATACAAGTCAATGACATTTCTTCCGCCGGTGTACTTTTGGATAATGTCAGGACGGCGGATGTAGACAGACGGTTGAGGAAAAGCGGAAAGTGATTTTCTATGTCGTTAAACAATAATTAAACCAACAGAAATATGAAACGGATATATGTATGTCTATTGATTTTTTTATGCTTTGCCTTTGTACAGGCGCAAAAGATAAAACACCCTGCTTTGCTTTATACTCCGGAGCGCATTCAGCAGGTGAAACAACGGATTGTAAATGATTTAAAGATGGCTGAGGCATGGGCTTCTATAAAGAAGACGGCAGATGAACAGTTGCAGAAAAAGAATCTAAGCAAGGCGGATTACCTGGCTTTGGCCTATTTGATGACAGATGAAAAAAAATACGCTGACAAATTGAAAGAGATTTTATTGGATGTCATTAAGGAGGATACGTGGGGCAGTGAAGAAATGCTGGCGCGTATCCCTGTCTGGAGAGCGGATTTGGGACTGGCACATAAGGCTTACCTTTCTGCCATAGCCTATGATGCTGTTTATAATGACCTTTCAAGTTCCGAGAGGAAAGAAATAGCGGAAGGATTGAAACGGTTGGCCCTTGACCCGTGTCTGGGGGACTGGGTGCTGGAGCCGGCACGTATTCATTCGTTGAATTCGATGGGACATAACTGGTGGACTTCTTGTGCCTGCATGGGCGGCATACTGGCCTTGAGTTTACAAAACGAATTGCCGGAGGCAAAGCAAGGAGCGGAGGCGGTATATGAGGCTCTTCCCCAATGGTTTGACTTTGCCGGAGATGTCTTGCAGCAGAAGCCGAAAAGCTTTGATGCCGACGGAGGGATGTATGAAAGCCTCAATTATGCCAATTTCGGGATTCAGGAAGCATTACAGTTTCGTTTGGCATGGATGAACACCCATCCCGGACAAAAGCCGGTTCAAATTCCGCAACTGAATAAATTGTCCGATTTCTTTGTGCATGTCTGCTATCCGCGTACAGGTATACTATATAATATGAATTTTGGTGACAGCCATAAGAATGTGACTGCCGAAAGTACCTTGATGCTGCTCTATGCGATGGGAATCAGGAATGATAATATGCTTTGGTATATGAATCAGGTGGAACAGGGGCAACACCGTGACGGTTATTTTATCGACCGTCCGATGGGATTTCTCTATACGCCCGATCTAAGCAAAGCGCCGCAGTTGCCTGAAATAAAGAAATCACAACTTTTTGCAGATTTTGGGTGGGCTACGATGCGTACTTCCTGGGAGAAGGATGCTACCATGCTGGCCGTTAAATCGGGGCATACATGGAATCATTCTCATGCGGACGCCAACTCGTTCATCATCTTTCATAAAGGAGTGGATATTATAAAAGATGCGGGAAACTGCTGGTATCCTAATCCCAGTTACCGTAATTATTTTTTTCAAAGCGAGGCACACAATGTCGTGCTTTTCAATGGCAAAGGACAGTCACGTGAACAACAATATCATGGTTCAATGCTGAGAGGGTATTTACATTATTTGCTCGATGCGGATAATGTAAAATATGTATTGGCCAATGGAACCGGCCCGTATTCAGACCAGTTTAGTCGTAATTTCCGTCATTTCCTGTGGATAGATGATGTGATTTATATGATTGATGATTTGAAAACTCATGATGTGGGACATTTTGAATGGCTTTGGCATCCGGGAGGAGAGGCGGAAAAACGTGGAATTGATCTGAATATAACAAATGGGAATTCTTCAGTTGTTGTCCGTCCGCTATATCCCCGTTTGTTGGCGAAATCCGATTTTGTACATGATTACCCCGAAGATTTATATTGGGAAGAAGTAGAAGCTCCAACGGAGGATTTAAAAGGAACAGAAACGTATTATTCATTTCATTTGCCGGCAAAAGTGGATAGGGTGAAAGGGCTGACCGCCATCATCTTGAAAGAAACGCCGGACCAGAAAGATCTTCCTTATATGGAAAGACGGGAAGGCAAAGATTGGATAGGACTTCGTATTCATTATAAGGGAAAAATAACAGATCTCTATATCAATCAATTGGCCGACGGGCGATTGATGCATAGCAATTCATGGATTGAAGCGGACGGATGGTTTACGGACGCTTATATGTTTGCAGTCACTTATGAGGCTGGTATGGAACCAGCCGATTCAAAAGAGCGCTTTATTTGTTATGGAAGCGCTTTAAGACGAGGAGATGTTTCTTTCTTTTCTTCTTTGGCTAAGCTTTTTGTGATTCAAAAGGAGGAAAACGGGCGGATGAAATTGTGGATGGATGGTCAACCGAAGATGAATGCTAGATTCAGAAGCGAGAAACGTCCGAAAGCGGTTGTCGTGAATGGAAAGGTAACTCCTGTTGTTTATGAGAAGGGCACGGTAAAAGTATCAGGCGTGGTTATTGAATGAGCGGGTAAGGCGAAGAATTTGGTGGAAGTTTATTTTACGCAAAGGTTTGCGTGCTTTTTGTTAAGCTGGCTGGTACTTATGTCAGCTTAATCTTTTTATTTTTGAGCATATAAATAAACGATTTGTTAACGTGTAAAATAATGATACGATGAAAAAGCTCTTCTTTTTAATGGCTGCGAGTTTTTTGTTTGCTCCTGTACATGCACAGATAACCGAGCGTGAACGTCCTGCCGAATGGCAACATCTGGTAAAGGGTGCACGTTTTATGGACCGTTTCCTTCCGATGCCCGACGGTATCCAGGCCAAGGGGATATGGGGAACTGACAGTGTGCTGAACCGTTATGTGGATAATGGCATTGAGCTTCCCGGAGTTTCTTTCTGGGGAGGAAATATATTGCAGGATACGGAAGGCAAATATCATCTGTTTGTGTGTGGCTGGCCCGAGAACTCTCCGAAAGGTCACATGTTCTGGTCAAACTCTACCGTTTTTCATGCGGTAAGTGACCGGCTCACGGGACCTTTTAAAATACGGAATTCCATTGGAAAAGGACATAATCCGGAAGCGTTCCGTCTGTCGGACGGCCGTATCGTGGTCTATGTTATTGATGGTTATTATATAGCGGACAGGGTGGATGACAAGGTTTGGACGTATGGAAAGTTCAGTTTTGACCCGCGTGACCGTAAAATCATAGAAGGCCTCTCTAATCTGACTTTTGCCCGTCGTCAGGATGGCTCTTATCTGATGGTATGCCGCGGTGGAGGTGTCTGGATCAGCAAAGACGGACTTTCACCCTATAAGCAGTTGACGGACAAACGGGTTTACCCGGACGTGGAGGGCCGGTTTGAAGATCCGGTGGTATGGAGGGATGATTTGCAATATCACTTGATCGTAAATGACTGGTTGGGCAGGATTGCTTTCTACCAGCGTTCCAAGGACGGAGTACATTGGGTGACGGAACAGGGAGAAGCATACATGCCGGGCGTATCATTCCATAAAGACGGAACGGTGGAGCGTTGGTTTAAATATGAGCGTCCTAAGGTTTTCCAGGATGAGAAGGGGCGTGCCGTCCAAATGAATTTTGCCGTGATTGATACGATAAAATGGAACGACCTTCCTAATGACAAACATAGTTCCAAGAACATAAGCGTTCCCTTGAATAAAGGGATGCTATTGTCCGTTTTGAATGAAAAGGAGATCACTCCGTCTACCCGTACCATTGAAGTGAAGATTGCCGCCGAAGAGGGGTTCCATCCGCAAACGGATGTGGATGTAAAGTCGTTGCGGTTCGGTTCGTTTACAGAAGTGAACTTCGGGCGTGGTTGCAAACCGGTGAAGACCAAGGTTTCGGGGGAAGACTTGATTGTGGTCTTTAATGCCGAAGGAAGTGGAATTACCTCTGATGAGTTTGCTCCCAAAATGATAGGAAAACACAGGAATGGGAACATGCTTTACGGTTATGCCCGCCTGCCTTATGTGAATTACCGGCCGGCTTTGCTTTCTGCCCGTCGTCCTGTGTTTGATAAGGAAAAAGGGGAATTGAAAGTGGAGATACAAAACTTTGGATTGTCTGCATCGGAACCGGCGGAAGTGGAGGTGATATGTGGCGGCCATAGCTTGGGGCGGATGACTCTAAAGACATTGCAGCCTTATGAAGTAGAGTATCTGGCCTTCTCTCCGGATGCAGCCTTGGCGGATGACAAATCATCTTATGAAGTCGTATTTTTTTATGAAGGAAAAGAGGTGGAACGGAACAGATTCGGGAAAGACTGATTTAATTTGTAAGTTGACGGTTGATAACATCTTATTTTTGAGTGAAAAACGTTTGCCAAACGTATCTAATAAGAAAAATGCAAAATATGAAGAATTTATTGACCTTTTGTCTTATGGTATACTGTGTGGCCGTACAGGCTCAATTAGTGACTTATCCCGAAGGACTGCAGACCGGTATGTCTCATAATGATGACTATACGGTTCGTGTCCGTGTGCCGGGGGGCGACTGGAAAGATCTGTTTGAGTATAATGTGCAGGTAGATATGGATAGGGTACAGGATGCTTCGATGGTACAGTTTGATATGGGCAGTCCTGTAGAAGTGATGGTGAAAAAAAATAATGGGATGATTCATGAGGTCGATATCCGTCCGCAGGCCAGGAAAGTGCAGTATGTGCAGAATAAGAATGTAATTACGTTTACGCTGGACAAACCTCAGTATCTGTCTGTGGAGTTTAATGGCGACCGCCTGCATAATCTCCATCTTTTTGCCAATCCGATGGAAACGGAGACTTACTCGAAAGAAGAGAAAGGAGTGATGTATTTCGGGCCGGGAGTGCATCGTCCCAAAGATCTGCCGAACAATCAGATAAGAATACCAGGCAATACGACGGTCTATCTGGCACCGGGAGCTGTTGTGAAAGCGAAGTTGCTGCTGGATAAAGTGGAGAATGTACGGATCATTGGGCGTGGCATTTTGGACCATCCTGTTCGTGGTATTGAAATCACTGATTCTAAAAATATAGTGATAGATGGCATAACAGTGGTCAATCCTGATCATTATACCGTATTTGGCGGAGGTGCTGAGGGGGTGACAATCAAGAACCTGAAATCATTCAGTTGTAAAGGTTGGAGCGATGGCATCGACATGATGTGCTGCCACGATGTATTGATAGACAATGTGTTTATGCGTAATAGTGATGACTGCATTGCTTTATATAATCATCGTTGGAACTGGTGGGGCGGTTCGGACAATATCACTGTACAGAATTCCATTCTTTGGGCGGATATTGCTCATCCTATCAATGTAGGTGGTCATGGTGATCCGAATTCTCCGACAGGAGAGATTATTGAGAATCTGGTTTTCCGCAATATTGATATTTTGGAACATGATGAAGATGATGTGCCTTATCAGGGATGTATGGCTATAGATGCAGGCGACAGGAACAGGGTGAAAAATATATTGTTTGAGGATATTCGTGTGGAAAGTATTCAAGAGGGGAGGCTGTTTCATATCAATGTCCGTTTTAACGGGAAGTATGACAAACAACCCGGACAAAGCATTGATGGAGTGACTTTCCGTAATATTACTTATAACGGGGTGGGAGAGAACCCGTCACTGATAAAAGGATTGGACAAAGACCGGATGGTACGGGATGTGACTTTTGAGAACGTTGTGGTTAATGGTAAGAAAATGAAAGATTTAAGTGGTTTTATAACCAATGAATATATTGAAAGAATTGAAGTCAAATAGTATCTTTTATGTAAATCTAGGAATATGAGGATTCTGGCATTTATTTGTTTATTAGTATTATCCGGTTTGACCGGATTATATTCACAAGATACCGGCGATGTACAGGTGAAAAGTGGTTATGTGAAGGTTCCGGAAGGTTCTTTGTATTATGAAGAAGCAGGTACGGGAGAGCCGCTTATTTTTATTCACGGACACTCTTTGGACCGTAGAATGTGGAATGAACAGTTCTTTAAGTTTGCAAAGCATTATCGAGCTATACGATATGATTTGCGCGGATATGGCATTTCATCCAAACAAACGGAAGATTTCCAATTTACCCATGCAGAAGATCTGGTTGCTTTGATGGATGCTTTGCATATACGGAAAGCGCATATTGTAGGTTTGTCTTTGGGGGGATTCGTTGGTGCGGATATGCTGGGATGTTTTCCGGACCGTATGTTGTCCGCTTTCTTGGCCAGCGGAAATATCCGCAAATCAAAAGGACCCAGTGAGCCGATGACAAAAGAGGAAGCGGCAAAACGGGATGAAGAAATCGCAGCACTGGAAAAGAAAGGAGTGGATGTGATGAAGAAGGAATGGTTCGAAGGACTGATGCAGTCGGGCGGAACAAGAAAAGAAAGAATGCGTGTGCCTCTGTGGGAGATGATCGATGACTGGGATGCATGGCAGCCTTTACATAAGGAGGTGAGGGTGATAATCGGACTGGATGCTTATGCAAAACTGAAAGAAAATCATCCTCAGGTACCTACTTTGATTGTTGAAGGCAGGTCACCCGGAAACAGATATTCCGATCATCCTGAGATTTTGGATTATCTTCCGAATGGAAAATTGAAAGTGCTGGATGATTGTGGTCACATGATGAATATGGAGCAACCGGAAGCATTTAATGAAGCATTGGAAGAATTTTTAAATGACTTGGAATAAAAGTGGTTGGACTGCTGAAAAAGGAAGAGGTATTTTGAGTGCTCTCTTCCTTTTTTTCGTATTATAAAATAGAGATTCCAATAATCGGATAGTAAATGAAAAAATACAATGATATGAAGAGGAAAGTATTTATAGCGGTTATGTCGCTAGTTGTTTCAGGTGGTTTGTCTGGCCAATCAGTTTATCCCGGCCAGCATTCCGGAAAATTGAAAAAAGAAACCATAGCTCCGATGCAAGTCAAGAGCTTTGATTTGAAGGATGTCCGTTTGCTGCCGAGTCGTTTTCGTGAAAATATGATGCGTGATTCTATGTGGATGGCTTCTATAGAGGTGGACAGGTTGTTACATAGTTTCCGTACTAATGCGGGTGTGTTTGCCGGTCGGGAAGGTGGTTACATGACAGTAAAGAAATTAGGTGGATGGGAATCCTTGGACTGTGAATTGCGTGGACACACCACAGGGCACTTGCTTTCTGCCTACGGCCTGATGTATGCGGCGACAGGCAGTGAACTGTTCAAACACAAAGGAGACAGTTTGGTAAGTGGTCTGGCTGAAGTACAAAACGCGTTGGGTAATGGTTATTTGAGTGCTTATCCTGAAGAATTGATTAATCGTAACATCCGTGGCACCAGTGTATGGGCGCCGTGGTACACTCTTCATAAGCTTTTTTCTGGATTGATAGATCAGTATCTTTACAGTGACAATCAGAAAGCTTTAGAGATTGTTACCCGCATGGCCGATTGGGCCTATCATAAACTCAAACCGCTGGATGAGGTTACACGCCGAAAAATGATACGGAATGAATTCGGAGGAATTAATGAGTCTTTCTATAATTTGTATGCGATAACCGGAGATGAGCGTTATCGGTGGCTGGCACGATTTTTTTATCATAATGAGGTGATTGATCCGTTAAAGGAGCTGCGTGATGATTTAGGGACTAAACATACCAACACGTTCATCCCGAAAGTGTTGGCTGAAGCTCGTAATTATGAACTGACGGAAGATGAGGACAGCAGAAAGTTGTCCGGTTTCTTTTGGCATACTATGATAGACCGTCACACATTTGCTCCCGGATGCAGTAGTGACAAGGAACATTATTTTGATCCGGCCCGGTTCTCCAAGCATGTGTCAGGTTATACCGGGGAAACGTGTTGTACCTATAATATGTTGAAGCTGTCCCGTCATCTGTTCTGCTGGACAGCCGATGCTGCTATTGCGGATTATTATGAACGTGCTCTTTATAACCATATTTTGGGACAGCAAGATCCTCAAACCGGTATGGTGACATATTTCCTGCCCTTGCTTTCGGGTTCGCATAAGGTGTATAGTACGAAAGAAAACTCTTTTTGGTGTTGTGTGGGCAGCGGCTTTGAAAACCATGCTAAATATGGAGAAGCCATCTATTATCACAATGATAAAGGCATTTATGTGAATCTTTTTATTCCTTCGGTAGTCAATTGGCAGGAGAAAGGATTGACTCTCCGCCAGGAAACGGATTTTCCGGCAGAGGAAACCACAGTTCTGACCATAGGCACTCAAAGTCCTGTAGAGACTACGGTTTATCTTCGTTATCCTTCGTGGAGCAAGGAAGTGAAAGTCGCTGTAAATGGTAAAAAGGTGGCGGTGAAGCAGAAGCCCGGTTCATATATTGCTATCACTCGTCTATGGAAAGACGGTGACCGTATTACGGCTGATTATCCCATGCGTCTCCGTGTGGAAACGACTCCGGATAATCCTCAAAAGGGAGCGTTGGTTTATGGTCCGGTAGTGTTGGCCGGTGAACGGGGAACAGAAGGAATGCAGGCACCTGCGCCCGATTCCAATCCTGCTTTGTACAATGATTATTATACGTATGATTATCATATCCCTGCAGGACTTCGTACCACGTTAAAACTTGATGTCAAGCATCCTGAACGCAGTGTACGGCGTGTCGGTACGGAGTTAAAGTTTACGACTTCTCAAGGAGATGTGATAGAACCGTTGTACAATATTCATCGGCAGCGTTATGTGGTATATTGGGATTTGGAGAAAGAATAAATTTCATTATTAGATGAGTAAATGAATCCTTTGATTCGTATTTATATATGGTTTGACTAATCAAATGATATAGGAATATGAATAGAGGATTTGTTTTTATTTTCAGGTTGGCAGTTCATGGAACCAGAATGAAAAAGATTCTAGCCGCCTTTATTTTGGGGATGGGATGTATGTTGGCTGTTCAGGCGCAGCAACACCCTTGTGTCTATGTTGCTCCGGCGGATAGGGCGTCTGTTCTGCAAAAAGTGAAAAATGAGCCTTGGGCTGAGGAATCCTTTGCAGCTATTCGCTCCAAAGTGGAAAAATATGTGGATCGTCATCAGACTGATCCCGAATGGATAATTTCCCGGCTGGCCATGTATTGGAAAAGATGGAGAGCGCTATACTCAATGTTATTTGAAAAAACAGAATTGGGACTATGGAGAGGGGAATGCTCCTGTTCCCACTGTAAGAATGCCGGGAATGCGTACTTGGAATAAGTATGTCAATGTTCCGCTGGAGGACCGCACTCCTTATAATGAAACAGGTGATATGTGGGGAATTAATAAATTAAATCCTTCGGAGCCTTCGGTCAAAGTGCCTTATAAGGAAAGCGGGCACATGATACGGGGGAATAATGTCGAGATCTTGACATTAGCAGAAAATGCCGCTTTTGTTTATTGGGTGACAGGAGAAGAGAAGTTTGCCCGTTTTGCCACAGATATATTTAATGTGTGGTTGGTAGGGACGTATTATATGAATCCTATTTTGGACCCTGAAAAGTCGTGTGGCAGTGTCGGTGGTTGGGAACCGGGAGGTATTTGCGGCTATTATGATTACGAACAGATACATGATGATTTGGTAATGCATGCGGCAATGGCGTATGATTTTGCTTTCGATTATTTGATACGGCATCCTCATGCTCATCTGAAAGCAATTGGGAAAGATACAAAAACGGTAGCTGCCGAAGTCTTTAAGCGTTTTATCAATATAGGGCTGGTACGCGGTGGCAAATCGGGTAACTGGAATGTGAACGGGTGGAATATAATGCTGCGTCCTATGTTGGTGCTCGATCATAATGAGGCTTATGCTGACGGGAAAGGAAAAGAGTATTATTTGAATCTGCTGGTGAACGAATCTACTCCCTATCATGATGCCATTCCCGATATATTGAAAACTTACGATCGGGTGACAGGGCTGTGGCCGGAATCTCCCGGTTATTCATTCGGTACAGTGCAGTCATTGCTTGATTGGGCGGCTCCCTTGAAACGTGCCGGGATAGATATCATAGCCGGTAACCCCATTTTGCAGAAAGCTGCAATGGCTGTATTTCCTTGGATGGACGATGCAGCCAATATGGTGGTGTTCGGTGATTCACGTGGGGGAAGTGCTAATTTTCAGGCGTTTGAAAATCTGCTGACTTATTATACCGGAACAGATAATAAGGAGGGGGTGGAAAAAGTGGCAAGTGCCTTGAACAAAGGGATTTCTCAAAAGAAATACTCCAGAAATAATGCCGGTTGGACAGGGCTTTGTACCTATACAGCTACCATCCCGTCTGTGCGTGTAGAAAGTAATGAACGTGCGTCTTATTCTCCCCATCATCGTTTTATTACAATGAAGAACTGGGAGGGAGATTATAAAATGATGTTCACTCTGTATGGTGGTAAAAAAGGATACCATCTCACTCCGAACGGGTTGGCTTTACAATTCTATGCGTATGGTTATGCGTTGGCTCCGGATGCAGCGGCTTATGAGTCCTATTGGAGTAAAGATCATGGATACCATCAGTCTCCTACAGGTTCTAATACGGTTTTACCCGGATATACGGAAGGAGATATCACTATTCATGCTATGGAACCTATGGTGAAGGAGGGAGAATTCGTAAATGATAGGGAATTAACTCCTTACCTCAACTTTGCCGATGTGTCTGCCGGTGAGAAAAGAAGAATGGTCGCTATGGTCCGTACTTCGGGGAATAGTGGTTATTATGTGGATATTTTCCGGTCGGACAGGGCGGATAATGATTATTTGTTCCATCATGTAGGTACTTCGATGGAAATCACTGATTCGGAAGGGAACAAGCTTCCCGGTGAGGCTTTGGAGAAGTTTGACAAGACGTGGCATGAAGGATATCATTGGTTTTCCAATCTGCATAAATCCGATTATAACCAGAATTTCATCGCTTCATGGAGTATGCCCGAAGATATAACGGCGCGTTTATGGATGGCAGGAGGTGAGGGACGTGAAATTTATCAGGTGGATGCTCCCCCGACTACAATGAATAAAGGGTTGACTCCCGGCGATATTTGTATGCCTCCTATGCCGACTCCTGCTTTGATTGTTCGTCAGGAAGGTAATAATGCTCATACTCATCCTTTTGTTTCTGTTTATGAAGCGTATAAAAAGAGTGGTCCGAATGTGCTCGGTGTAGAAGCCTTGCAGGGAGATGATGGCTGTACCGGGGTGAAGGTGAATACGGCGGACGGATATGCGGATTATCTGTTCACTGCGACGGACATGCAGGCTCATCATCCTTCCAAACGTGTTTCATTCTGTGGCAGGTTAGGATTGATAAGAGAAAAAGAAGGTCAGATTCAACTGATGTATCTTGGCTGTGGCCGTTCACTAAAGAAAAGTAACTTTGTTTTAGAATCGGATCATGACGTATATGCTGCAATCTATATGCAGCATGGTGTTTGGTACTATTCAGCAACCGGTCCTGTACGGGTGAAAATAGGAAAAGAAACCAAAGAACTGAATGAAGGTTACAATCAAAAATTATAATTTTTTTGTGCATCCTTATTCACCGCAGGGACTAATGCTGAAGGTCTCTGCGGTTAATTGTTTTATCCTATAGATTTTATTTTTCTTTTCGTTGAGTGAGTTTTCCGATTCATCCGTACTACTAATTAAAAAGTAATCATTATGAAAAAAATAATACTCATAGCATGTGCGTTGACCTGTACGGCTTCGCTTTATGCAGGTCATTCTAAAGAATTGAAATTGACGTCCCCGGAGGGAGTTCATGAAGTCATGTTCAGGCAGGAGAAAATTTCTTCTTCGGTAAATGAAATAGTATATCAGGTAAAGTATAGAGGCAGAGAGGTTATCGGAAACTCCCGTGCCGGTCTTCAGCTGGATAACCGTACTTGGGAACTGGCGCTTGCCCGTAAAATAAATCAGGTAAAATGTTGGATGGATAATTTGGAGGTGGATAGTGTGATCTATCAGCCTGCTGTCAACAAGTCTTGGCATCCTCTGTATGGAGAACGTAGTACGGTTCGCGAGGCGTATAATGAGGCAATCATGTATCTTTCCAAAAAAGACGGTTCCAATTATCGTTTGAATATTGAAGTACGTGCGTATGATGAAGGCATCGCTTTCCGTTATTTTTTTCCTGAACATCCACAGGCCATTTTTCATAAAGTGGTGGGGGATCTGACTGAATATACGTTTTCCCCCGGTGCGGTGGCGTGGACGGAGCAATGGGAGCAAGCTCCTTTTGAGCGCCTTGCCATTAATGACATCAAATTGCCGGTAGAACGTGCCTTGACCGTAGAACTTCCCAATGGGCTGTGGGTAGCTTTGACTGATGCCGATGTAGATGACTGGTGTCTGACTAAGTTTGTAGCTTCTCCAACTAAACAGAATACACTGACTTCGGTCATGTATAGCCCTGTGGATATTGTTACTTATTATGCTACTCCATGGAAAATTATCATGGCGGCTGATAAGCCGGGGGAATTGCTGGAACACAACGACATCATCCAGAACCTGAATCCTCCTTGTGAGATAACCGATACGGATTGGATAAAGCCGGGTAAGATTATGCGTGAGACCACCATTACTACTGAAGGAGCCATAGCCACGATTGATTTCTGTGCCGCCCATCATATCCCCTATATGCTGTTTGATTGGCAATGGTATATGCCCTGTACCTCTCATGACGGAGATGCCACGAAGGTCGTTTCCAAACTGGACATGCCTCGTGTCATAGCATACGGGAAAGAAAAAGGAGTAGGTGTATGGGTGTATGTCAATCAGCATGCCCTGATGAAACAGATGCATGAGCTTTTTCCATTGCTGCATAAGTGGGGAGTCGTAGGTGTGAAATCCGGTTTCGTACAGTATGCCAGTCATCGATGGGCTACTTGGTTACATGATATGGTTCGTCTGGCTGCCGAGAATAAATTGCTGATTAATATTCATGATGAGTTCCGTCCTTCAGGCTTTAGTCGTACTTATCCCAATTTACTTACTCAGGAGGGGATACGTGGAAACGAGGAATTTCCAGACGCAACGCATAATACCATTCTTCCTTTCACTCGTATGATTAATGGGGCGGCAGATTATACCATCTGTTATTTCGACAAACGCCTGAAGAACACCCATGCTCATCAGTTGGCGGCTTCATTGATTTTTTATAGTCCTTTACAAACTATCTTCTGGTATGACCGCCCTTCATTCTATCAAGGGGAGCCCGAAATAGAATGGTTCGAGAATCTGCAAACCGTATTTGATGATACAAAAGTATTAGAAGGTGCTCCGGGTAAGTGTATAACTATGGCGCGTCGCAAAGGTAATGACTGGTTTGTAGGAGCTTTGACTAATAATGAAGGTTCTGCTCAATCGGTGAATCTTTCATTTTTAGATAAGGGAAAGACCTATCTGGCCCGTATTTATACAGATGGGGGAGATAAAATGAAGACTCGTACTCAGGTGAAATGTACCCGTTTGTTGGTGGATTCTTCTCAAATCATGCAGTTCGCATTAAAGCCTGGAGGTGGTGTGGCCATGCAACTCGTGCCAGTGACGGATCAGGAAATAGAAGAATATAAAAAGTATAGAGGACAAGTATTATAAAAATAACCACTTTCGTTGAGTGTATTGGTTTTCTTGTCCGTATTATAGATAGATTAGGTTAACAAAAATGAAGGTTAGGTGATTTTTTAGTTTAATAGGGTACGTTTTTTAAGGTAAGAATGATTGTTTCAGGGCATTTTTATAATAGGTAAGAATGAAAAAGATAGTGATTATAGCGGCTTTAGTATGTGGTGCATGGCAACAGGCAGATGCTCAGTATGTATCCAAGGTATGGGTGCCCGATCAGAAAGACGGTACGTATATTAATCCGATTATTCATGCGGATTACTCTGATCCGGATGTTTGTGCCGCAGGTGATGATTTTTACATGACCGCTTCCAGTTTTGGCTGCGCTCCGGGATTGCCCATTCTTCATTCAAAGGATTTGGTCAACTGGCGTTTGGCAAACTATGCCTTGAAGGAGATAGAGCCGACCGGCTTCTTTAACGCTCCTCAACATGGAAAAGGGGTATGGGCTCCTTCTATCCGTTACCACAACGGTGAGTTTTTTATCTATTGGGGAGATCCCGATTGGGGTATTTTCATGGTAAAGACTAAAGATCCGTTGGGTGAATGGGAAAAGCCGGTCTTGGTAAAGGCCGGGAAAGGAATGATAGATCCTACTCCGTTGTGGGATGAGGATGGAAAAGTGTATTTGGTACATGCGTGGGCGGGCAGTCGTGCCGCATTCAATAGTGTGATTACGGTTTGTGAGATGAATGCGGGAGGTACAAAAGTCATTAGTGAACCTGTATTGGTTTTTGATGGTAATGATGGGGTGAATCACACCATCGAGGGGCCTAAGTTTTACAAACGTAATGGATATTACTACATTTTGGCTCCTGCAGGAGGGGTGGTGACAGGTTGGCAGTTGGCACTTCGTTCTCGTAATGTGTATGGCCCATACGAATCGAAAATTGTTATGGCTCAGGGAGATACAGATATAAATGGTCCTCATCAGGGAGGATGGGTGGAAACTTGTACAGGCGAGTCTTGGTTTATCAATTTTCAAGATAAAGCTATGTATGGTAGAGTTTTGCACTTGAATCCTATGAAGTGGGAAAATGATTGGCCCGTGATTGGGGAGGACAAGGATGGAGATGGGTGTGGTGAACCTGTAAAACGATATAAAAAGCCGGATGTAGGCAGGACTTATCCTATAGAGACACCGATTGAGAGTGATGAATTCAACACAAGGCAATTGGGCTTGCAATGGGAATGGCATGCCAATTACCAGGATACGTTTGGCTTTACCTCTGATTTGGGTTACATTCGTATATATGGACATATTTTGTCCAAGGATTTTGTGAATTTTTGGGAGGTGCCGAATCTCTTGTTACAAAAATTCCCTGCCGAAGAATTTACAGTGACTGCCAAACTGAAAGTTTCGGCGAAAGCAGACGGACAGCAGTCCGGACTGATAGTGATGGGGTGGGATTATGGCTATCTGGGTGTAGTAAAAGAAGGTGATAAATTTATATTGAATCAAGTGGTCTGCAAGGATGCGGAGCAACGGTCTCCTGAAACAGTGACCCGTCTTGCGGAATTACCTGTAAGCCGCCGGTTCGGAGCCGGGCTCTATCCCAATTATGAGCGTGATATTTATTTGCAGGTGAAAGTAACTGGGGGAGGTATCTGTTATTTCAGCTACAGTCTGGACGGCAGGAAATATACATCGGCCGGAGTGCCTTTTACCGCTCGTCAGGGTAAGTGGATAGGAGCGAAAGTAGGATTATTCAGTACAGCTCCTTATGGTAAGGAAAGAGGTTGGGTAGATGCCGATTGGTTCCGTATCAATAAGTAAAAAAGAAAGGATAATTATGAATACAAAAAATCTATTAGTAGGTATAGGGTTATGTCTGCTTTCAGCCTGTACTGAAGTAGACAACAAACTGGAGGTGGACAGAGCTTTGGAATATTGTGATCGCCAGGTACATCGTACTTTGGAGGTTATGCATGGAAAAGGGCGAGAGGTAGATTACACTATGATGCCTCGTAACATAATGGATGGCCAGTCTGACTGGAACTATCGTAAAGTGAGTAAGGAAGAATGGTGCGGAGGTTTCTGGCCGGGCATCTTGTGGTATGATTATGAATATACACAAGATCCGAAAATAAAGGAAGAGGCCGAAAAGTTTACTGCTTCTTTGAAATTTCTCTCGGAGATTCCTGCATACGATCATGATTTGGGTTTTTTGGTTTTTTGTAGCTATGGTAACGGTTATCGTCTGACCGGTAATCCGGAATATAAGCAAGTTATAATCAATACGGCTGATTCGTTATCAGCATTGTTCAATCCCCGTGTAGGTACTATGCTTTCATGGCCTCGCAATGTGAAAATGTTTGGCGGTCATAATACCATCATGGACAATATGATCAATCTGGAAATGCTTTTCTGGGCAGCCAAGAATGGAGGTAATCCTTATTTGTTTGACATTGCCGTGGCTCATGCGGATAAGACGATGAAATATCATTTTCGTCCGGATTATACCTCTTATCATGTAGCAGTGTATGATACTCTGACAGGTGAATTTATCAAGGGAGTGACCCATCAAGGTTATTCGGATGACAGTATGTGGGCTCGTGGTCAGGCATGGGCTATCTATGGTTATACAGTCGTTTATCGGGAAACAAAAGATGTCCGTTACCTCGATTTTGTACAAAAAGTAACGGATGTATATCTGAAAAATCTGCCCGAAGACTATATTCCTTATTGGGATTTTAATGATCCGTCCATTCCCGATGCTCCCCGGGATGCTTCTGCCGCTTGTGTGGTAGCTTCTGCTTTATTAGAATTGTCCGGTTATCTGCCGGCTGAAAAAGCATTGGAATATAAACAGGCGGCTGTAAAAATGCTAACCAGTCTGAGTTCTGACAAATACCAGTGTGGTGAAAGTAAACCTGCTTTCCTGCTTCATTCCACAGGACACTTGCCTGCCGAATCAGAGATTGATGCATCCATCATTTATGCTGATTATTATTATATGGAGGCACTTCTCCGCCTGAAAAGGCTGACGGAGAATAAACCGGTCATTGACGAATAATAGATTGTTCAGGGAAGTATAAAGTATATAGAGATCTGTAGTTTCCTTATAGGTGGATTATTTATGATAAGTATATCCCGTTTTCACCTACTGATGAAAACGGGATATACTGTTTTACAGCAGGTAACTAAAGCTTTTAGTTTACTTTAACTATGAAAATTAGTTTTATAACTAAAAGTTTTAGTTCTTTGTGATAATCAAAAGAAAGATTATGAAAATGTTGACAGCAAAGGAAGAAGAGATTATGGGTTATTTTTGGGAAAAAGGCCCGTTGTTTGTAAAACAGTTACTTGATTTTTATGATGAACCGCGTCCACATTTCAATACTCTGTCTACCATTGTGAGAGGATTGGAGGAAAAGGGGTTTCTCAGTCATGAGGTATTTGGAAATACCTATCAGTATTATGCGGTGGTAAGCTGTGATGATTTTAAGAAGAAGACGTTGAAAGGGGTTATCAGTAAATATTTCAATAACTCTTATTTAGGAGCGGTTTCTTCACTGGTGAAGGAGGAGGAGATTTCTCTGGATGAATTGAAGCAGCTTATCCGGGATGTGGAAAAGGCGCATGAATAATCCGGATAAAGAGAATAATTAAAGATACATACTATGGGAGCATTTTTTGTATATATTGTAAAGTCGGCAGTCTGTCTGGCGGTATTCTATTTATTTTACCGCCTGTTGCTGAGCCGTGAAACATTCCATCGTTTTAACCGTATTGCTTTGTTGGGAATACTGATATTGTCCTGTGCCATTCCCTTTGTGGAAGTGACCATGAAAGAACCGATGGAAGTCAGCCAACAATTGCTGACTTGGGAAGAACTGCTGCTTATGGCTAATCTTAATCGGACTGCTACTATAGAAACTGCTCCCGAATCTGCTATTATGTGGCGTGAAGCGCTGCTGATGGTTTATTTGTTGGGTATTGTATTCTTCTTTTTACGTAATGTATGGTCGCTGACCCGTATGCTGAGGCTGATAAAGGGTAGCACCCTTGTCCGTCAGGAAAATGGTATTACGCTGATAACCCACCAAAAAGAAATCGCTCCGTTCAGTTGGATGAAGTTTGTAGTGATCTCTGAGAAAGACCTGAAGGAAAACGGTGAGGAAATACTGACGCATGAATACGCTCATATACGGAAGAGACATTCCATAGATTTACTTATAGCGGATATCTGCATCTTTTTCCAATGGTTCAATCCTGCTTCCTGGTTATTGAAACAGGAACTACAGAACATACACGAGTTCGAAGCGGACGAAAGCGTGATTGCACAAGGTATTGATGCAAAGAAATATCAGTTGTTATTAATAAAAAAAGCTGTTGGCACAAGGCTCTACTCTATGGCCAACAGCTTCAATCACAGTTCACTTAAAAAACGTATTACTATGATGTTAAAAAAGAAATCCAATCCGTGGGCACGACTCAAGTACCTGTATGTGCTTCCATTGGCAGTCATTGCCGTGGCAGCCTTTGCCCGCCCCGAAATCTCTAGTGAGTTAGATGAGATTTCAGCCGTCAAAGTTAATGATTTAACGGCAATTATGAAAACCGAAGAGGTTAAAAGTCCCGAAAAACATCCTGCAAAGGAAATAAAAGTGCAAGGGCAGGTATTAGAAAAAAGTACAAACACTCCGGTTGTAGGTGCTAATGTGATTATCAAAGGTACCACTTCAGGTACGATCACTGATTTAGATGGAAATTTTGTTATTTCAATGCCTGTTGGGGCTACTTTGAGTGTTTCATATATAAATATGAAAACAAAGGAATTGACTATTACAGAGAAACTTATTGGAAAAATTAAATCTTTAAAAGTGTATTTGGAGGGAGAAATCACAACTAAGACACAGGAAGTGGTTGTAGTAGGTTATGGAGGTGGTGAAGAAGCTTCTGATGAAGTTCCGGTTTTTCAGGTTGTTGAAGAGATGCCTGAGTTTCCGGGTGGTATGGGAGAATGTTTGAAATTCTTGGGAAAGAATATCAAATATCCAGTGGAGGCTCAGAAAGCTGGAGTACAGGGAAAGGTTATTGTACAATTTGTAGTTGAGAAAGATGGTAATATAGCCAATCCCAAAGTTGTCAGGAGCATTGATCCGGATTTGGACGGTGAGGCCATCCGAGTCATTTCCATTATGCCGAAATGGAAACCGGGTATGCAGAAAGGCCAGCCTGTGCGTGTGAAATATACGGTTCCCGTCACTTTCAGACTAGACGGTAAAGATACAAAATCAAATGAAACACGTCATTTGGAGTTGAGGACAGACTCTGTTTTTCAAGAAAATCCATTGCGGATAGGTAAGGAAACTTTTTCGTTGAAAGATTGGAAGGAAAAACCATTGCTTATAGTTGATGGGATAGAAAAGCCTTATAGTCAAATGGAAAAAATGAATGCTTCGGATATTGAATCTATTTCGGTGTTGAAGGATGCGGCAGGTACTGCCATTTATGGAGCCAAGGCCAAGAATGGCGTGATATTGATTACTACAAAGAAACAATAAGAATAAAGATATGAAGAAATTTGTAACACTGCTACTATGTATGCTCCCCATTTCGTTGTTTGCCCAGGTGAATGATGGGATTCGTCAGGCAATGGATAATTATGATTATGAGACAGTAGTTACGCTGATTGAATCCGATTGTCAGGATTCTTTATTGCTTATTACCAAAGCTCAGGCGCTGAAAGCGATGAACCGTTATCCGGAAGCCATAGGGGTATTGAACTCTCTTATCTTGAAAGACAGCACAAACACAAAAGTTTTGATCGACCTTGCCGAGTGTTACAAATTGACGGGTAACTCCCGTCGGGCGGCCAACTGTTATCAGAAGGCAATGAATTTGCAACCGGAAAATAAATTTTTCCGGTTGCAGTTCATACGCTCTTTATTAGCCTCCGAAGATTATGAAGAAGCACGTACGGCTTGTCATGGCTGGTTGGAGCGCGATTCCTTGTCGGCCACCGGATACAAATATCTGGGACAGGCATACGAGGGATTGCAGGATGCCGCCAGTGCCTTTCTTAGTTATAACATAGCCTATCGGCGTGATTCGTTGGATGCCCAGACAGTGGCACGCATTGCCGGTATTTTTAATAACAATCAGCAGTTTAAAGATGCTGTTGATGTGACGGAAGTTTATCGTTTGTCCGATACCACCAATATAGATGTGAACCGCCAGAATGCGAAAGCTTATTGTATGCTGAAAGAGTACGGAACAGCGGTAAAACGCTATGAGTCATTAAAAGAACTGGGTGATCGTAGTTTTCTCACTCTTTACTATTTAGGTGTATCCCATTATGGGGATAACTGGTTTTATGGTGCATACGATAATCTGAAAGAAGCCTATCAAAAAAATCCGATGGATGTGAATGTGCTCTATTATCTGGCAAAAGCTTCGGCACGCACTTCCTGGAAAAAGGAGGGTGTGGAATATATGGAAGAAGCCTTCCGCATAGCGGTTCCTTCTGATAGTATGATGGTACGTCTTTATGACGGGTTGGTAGAATGTTACGATTATGCGGGGGATACAAAGAAAGAGGTGGAAGCCTTGGAGAAGTTATATATTTATACAAAGAAAAACTCCATTCTTTATAAAATAGCCTGTCTCTATGATTGGAAAGAAGATGAGAAGAATGCCATTCGCTATTATAAGAAATACATGGCTACTGTTCCCGAAGATCAGCGTTATGCTTTGGACGAAGACGGGAATCCGGTGGAAGACCGCATAACACTTTACCAGCAGGCATGGAAACGTATCAAAAAAATAAAGGAGGAAGGTTTCTTTAGAGGTGATATTCCGACAAAGTCATTTCCTGTAGAGAAAAAAGATACGTTGGCACTTCGTCATGCAAAATAACGGAAGTCATTTATATAAAAGTAAGAATATATGAAGAAAATTTTGGCTTTGGCACTCTTTGCAGTGGCTCTAGTATCATGCCGGCAAACTATGCAGACCGATGGCTTTAAACTATCCGGTCATTTGGAAGGGCTTCAGGTCGGAGATACTCTTTTTCTTAAAACTTTTTTATTGCCCGATTGGAAAGAAGACGGGACAGATACCATATTGGTGGAAAAGGAGGGAACTTTCTCGGCTTTTATTCCTATGGAACATACTACTTTTTATTTATTGATGCATCAGCCTAAAATGGGTGAACCGTTACGGAGTTGTATTCGCGGAGCTGAGATTATAGCTCGTGTAGGTGATGATATAAAACTGAAAGGGTCTTTGGATTACTTGGGTGCGGTTCGTCATTCGGGTGGTTTTTATGACAATTCGTTGGTGGCTAGGTACGATAGCCTGACTGCGTCTTCCAATACTGAAATGATTGATATCTTCAGTCAGATACTGAAATATCAGGATACAAAGCAAAATGATAGTGTGGCAAAATACGGGCAAATGTATAATGAATATCATCGTCCGCTAATACTGAAGACTGTTCGTGATAGTCTGGCATTGAAAGTGAACGATATGGAATATGCCGCTTTTATGTATGCATCCGCTTTTGTTTTTGATGCTACTTATAAGGATGTGAAAGAGCGTTTGGCACAATTTACTCCAGAGGTTCAAAATTCATATTTTGGACAAATACTTGACAAGCAATTGCTTGTATTGAAGAATATTGAAGTAGGCTTTGCGCCAGCGGAGTTTACAGTGACAGATAAAGATGACCGGAAGGTGTCTTTGTCTGATTATAAAGGCAAATATGTGTTGATTTATCATTGGGGATTATGTCCTGGTACTTTTTGGGTAAATCCTAAAATAATGGATCTCTATCAAAAATATCATGAAAAAGGTTTGGAGGTATTGGGATTTACCCGTGATGATTTATTGAAATCGTTGCAGGGAAGTTCTGAAGAGTTTAAGAAAGATGAACGGGTACAGGGATTGCTAAGCCATCCGTGGACTACAGTTTACACAGAGGAGGAGGGTAACGGCTTTATAGTGAAAGACCTTTATTTTTCAGGAGTTCCCATTCTTATGTTAATCTCTCCGGATGGTATTACTTTGGTCCGTGGATATACAAAGGCATACGAAGAAGTAAAGAATATTTTGGATAGGAACTTGGGAATTAAGTAAGTATGTTAAAAAAAATACAATGAAAAACTTTGGTATTCTATTGCTTGCTATGGTGAGTTGCTGCCTTTTGCAGGCAAAAAACCGGGTGGTTAAACAGCCGCCTTTCATCGCTCGTAGTTCTTCTACTATTGAGATAGACAGAGTGGTGGTTTCGGATACGGCAACCGTATTGGATATAAAAGCCTTTTTCCGTCCTCATAATTGGATTCAGATAAGTAATGAAAGTTATTTGTTGGCTGATAATGGAGAGAAGTATCCGATTCGTTCCGGTAATGGAATCACTTTGGGTGAAAAATTTTGGATGCCCGATAGCGGCGAAGCTTCTTTTAGTCTTATTTTTCCGTTATTGCCCCCCACAGTGAAAGTGATTGATTTCATTGAAAGCGATTGTGAAGATTGTTTCAAGGTATGGGGAATCCATTTGGATGGAAAATTACCGGAATTAGATTTATCGGATGATGTGAAGAAACAGAAATTGAATTACGATGAACCGTTGCCTAAGGCTGAATTGAAAGATGGCAAATCAGTGATAACCGGTCGTTTGTTAGGCTATGAGAAGCACTATGCACTTCCGTTTTCTTGTAGGACTTGTGATTTGTTGACGGCTAAATTTGAGGATACTGAAATTAAGGTGAATGAAGACGGAACATTTCGGACAGAGATTGAACTTTGTACTCCGACTACGGTCAGTTTTTCTGTGGGACGTGATATTTATTTTGATGTATTTTTAGTTCCCGGTGGTGAATTGGATATGGCTGTCAACTTGCGTGAGTTGAGTCGTTCTGAAAGCAAATTGTTGAAAGGGAAGCGTGCTGGTGGAAAGAAAGTCTATTTTTCAGGTACTATGGCGGCTTTGAATGATGAAATGATAACCGATGATGAACATTTGATGGATGTATGGGGAATGGTTCATTGGAATATGAATGATTTATATAATATGACTGCCGGTCAGTATAAAGCTTATTGGTTGAAAAAATATGAAGAAACCAAATCTGCTATCTGTTCCGATAAGAAAAGAAGTCAGGCATACCGGAATCTTTTATTGGCTCAGAATGATTTGCTTTGTACTTTGACATTGACCCGTGTAAGCTCTAATTTAGCCTATGCTTATGTGCAGTGCAGTGGATTACCGGCTCGTGAAGCTTATCAAAAGTTTAAACAACCGGAATTGAGTGATGATTTCTATGACTATATCCGGCAGCTGAATATACTGAACTCGCCTGTCATGCTTTATACCAATGGTTATGCTGATTTGGTGAGAGGAATGGGCTATATGAGGGTGAAGATGGATGATAAGTTGAGTGATATATTTGCGTTTATTCTCTCTTCCGATAAA
Source organism: Phocaeicola sp. RTP21198st1_B8_RTP21198_201120 (assembly GCF_040929485.1). NCBI lineage: Bacteria > Pseudomonadati > Bacteroidota > Bacteroidia > Bacteroidales > Bacteroidaceae > Phocaeicola > Phocaeicola sp. RTP21198st1_B8_RTP21198_201120. The sequence goes on from NZ_JBCOCI010000001.1 coordinate 95,831, forward strand.
GTTTCTGTTGAAGATGCTGAGATAATACGTGAGTTCAAGGCTGATACAGATGCCGGAAAAACATCTGTCTATCGGGAAAAAATGGGAGAATTGCGAATAAAAT
>NZ_JBCOCI010000001.1:95943-114577 GCF_040929485.1 Phocaeicola sp. RTP21198st1_B8_RTP21198_201120
TGATTTGTTTAAAGAATTCAGTTCTATGCAGCAAGACTATATCTTGAAAAAGATTATAGCCGGATATTTGGGTACAGAGCAAGGACTTTTTTTCGATCTGCAGAAAATGATGAAATATGCTCAGAAAATCAGTGACTTCACTCCATTGACTATACATGATTTTGAGGAGATACGGAAGATGAGTGATCCTTATTATCTCAGCAGACTGACAAGGATGAACAACCGTCTTTTGGAAACGATTGAAGCTAATAAGAAAAAGAAAGGTTATACTGTTAATGAATCCGGAGAAGTAAAAGATGAAGATTTATTTTATTCTATCACTTCTAAATTTAAGGGTAAGGTGATTTTGGTCGATTTTTGGGCGACTTGGTGCGGTCCTTGCAAAATGGCTATGAAACAGATGAAACCGATGAAGAAAGATCTTGAAGGTAAAGATATTGTATATGTTTTTATTGCCGGAGAGAACTCGCCCAAAGAAACGTGGGATAACATGATTCCGGATATTCATGGAGAGCATTACCGAGTAACGGCGGCTCAGTGGAATTACCTGAGCAAGCAGTTCAGCATACAGGGGGTTCCGACTTATATTATTGTCGATAAAGAAGGGGGTATTATTCAAAAATACACCGGTTTCCCGGGAGTGGATACCGTAAAAAAAGAATTAATAAAAGCATTAGAGAAATAAAGAACGTGTTCGTCTTGCAAGAATAAAGTGGAAAAGGATCTGTAAGCTGCTGTAAGCATTTACAGATTCTTTTTTTGGATTTATATTACTATCTTTGGCAAGACAAAACTAATATTGAATAATGAAAAACTGGGTCGTTAAGTTATTGGTATTACTTTTCATTCCTTCTTTAGCAGGAATCTTGTTCACTGTTGCTCTTGGTTTTAATCCGGGGGGCTGGTTACAAATTACGACGTATGCTTTCCCTCCGTTACTCACTCTCGCCGGAGGGGCTTTTATCATTGCTTCAAGATGGAAAATTCCTTTTCTTATATTGATGGCGGCTGCCAGTATGGCCTTTAATATTCCTTTACAGAACTGGCTTTTTCATTCGGCAGATGAAGTGGTGCGTTATCATGCTGTTACCGATTTATATAATGGGGGGAATAATGCTCTGTATTTTACTTTCGATACTCTGGAGGTGGATTATGCCCGAAGGAGCAGTGTGACTGTCACTCGTGAGGTGACACGAAGTATGGGCAGACACCGCTATCGTAAGGAACAGAAGCAATATCATTTCTCTGTAGCTCCTGCATTTACCGATTCATTGCCCCGTCATAAGTATGAGGAGCGGGAAGTTAAGGCATGGGTTATTCCGGTGAGGCATGAGAAAGGACAAGCCGTTGTATGTTATGAGCGTTGTATTTTTGATTTAGATGATTATCAAAGGGCCATTGATCGGTCCCGCTGTAAACTCCACCATCCTCAAGCTCCGATTATACGACCTTTGTATTCACAGTTCATTACCCGGCAGGAATGGAAAGGAATCTTTCTGAATGTTGCATGGATTGTACTTTCTGTACTGATGGTACTGGGGGTAATTTTGAATTATCAAGCAGACAGAAAGAAAGCATAATATCGGAACAGACTGTATGAAGGGTACTTTATGAATATTATGATTTTCATGCATGTGACCTGTCAATGTTATTAGTAAATTCTAGAATGATGTTTTCTTTATATAAAACTTTCCCCGGACATTTCATGACAGAAACATCCGGGGAGAGGCATTTCGCTTTTTATTTATTGCAGAGTTTTATTTTGCCTTTACATTCAGATTGGATAATTCTGTGTCCTTATGGATGGATGGCAGATTATTCTGTTTTACAACAACAGTATGAACTTTCCCTTTTGCCACTTGCGGCAAAGTGAATTTCTGTTTGTAGATAACCTGTTCCGCTGATGGGCGCAGCAGATAGCCTGTTTCTTTTTCAAAGCGGTTGTATATTCTTACCACAATTTGGTTACTGCCTTTTTGAAGTGGTAGCAGCACCTTTTCCTCACGGAACTTGCAGCGGTAAGGGTTGAGGTGTTTCATTACAGACTTGCCGTTCAGATAGATTTCGATACCGTTTCCAGCACCTACATCTACTAGAATATCTTGTGCTTTGGGCGATTCTACCTGCTGCATTAGGAAGTAACTTTCCAGAATATTGCTGGGGAACATGGCTTTTTCCTCATTCACTTCTTTCCATTGTCCTTTTCTTACCGGTGCTTTTTCCGGATCAGTATGGATGGTGGCAGGAGCATCGAACAATCCGCTGCCCGGCCCGCAGAAGTAACGCTGACCCCATACGGCCTTGGAAGATAGGTTTAGTGCCTGTGCCTTGCTTGCGTCAAGGGTTACTGTGTAAGGTGTTCCATCTACTTCAACCAGTAATTCCTTACCGTTCTCCTGCGGAGTATAGGTAAATTCCAATGCGTTGAGGTTGGATTTGTTGATGCTCCATTGATAGCTCACCGTACTGCGGTAGTTGCTGTAATAATCGAAACAGGAATAACTATAATTAGGAGTGCGCTGTGCAGCTATAGGTTGTGGTTTCACCGGTTGGTCGAACGTGGCGCAAATCACTTGGATATCTTTTCCATATGCGTCGGCGGGCAGTGTGAAGATCATCTCCTGTCCTTTCTGAATCGCTTTAATGTCTGCTTTTTGCAGTTTGCATCCCGGTATGTTCAAAGTGATTTTATCATCGGCAGGACGGTTGCCCGATAAGATGAGGTAGAGGTTATTGCCTTTGCGGGTAATGGTTCCCCATTCGAATTGCTCGCGGAAAGGAGAGGCTTCTGTACCATAAATGGCTTCACCGTTTTTCTTCAACCAGATACCGATTTCTTTCAGCACTTCTCTTTCAAAGGGTACTACGGAACCGTCGCCTTTGGGACCGATGTTCAGCAGGAAGTTTCCACCATGGGAAACTACATTGATCAGGCTGCGCAGTTTTTCCATCGCTTTGGTGTGAACGTCCCCCCTTTTTTGCCAGGAACGGTAGCTCCAGGTTTCATCGAACATGGAAGCTGCTGTTTGCCATGCGGTCTGCAAAGAGCCTTCGGGATATGTGTTGTCTGCCATGACACTGAAGTCATACTGATCGTTGCCCAACCGGCCGCTTACCATACAGTCTGGTTGCAATCTGTGCACTAGTTGATACAGTTCTTTGCTTTGTTCAGGAGTGTTGGAACCCATGTCAAACCAAAGTTCAGAAATGGGACCGTAGTTGGTCAACAGTTCGGTAACTTGTGCTTTGGTGAATTCATGGTGTTGTGGGGTGATGAAATCACAGTTATGGCTGGAGATGGGATAGGCTTGTGGAAAATGCCAGTCTATCAGTGAGAAATAGATGCCGAAGTTGATTCCGCCACGTTTGCAAGCTTCCGCCATCTCTTTTATAAAGTCGCGTTTGCCAGGGGTGGCATCGTATGAATTATAGTCGGTGGTGGCTGTACGGAACATACAGAAACCGTCGTGATGCTTGGTGGTAATGATGATGGAGCGCATACCGGCTTCTTTGGCCAGTGACACAATAGCGTCTGCATCGAACAGGGTGGGATTGAAACGCAGAGCGGTATCTCCATACCAATCACTGAAGATTCCCGCAAACGACTGGATTTGTTCACTGTATCCTCGGGTGACGGGGCTGCCTTCCCATACGCCTCCCAGTTCGGAATAAAGACCGAAGTGGATGAACATGGAATACTTGTTTTGATGCCATTTCTCAAATGCTTCTTTCGAGATTTGGGCGGTTACACCCAGGCTGATGACGCAAGCCATGATGAAGGTTAGTAATTTTTTCATGATTGTAATTAGTGGTTAACTGAATGAATATATTGCATAATTTCTGTTTGCTGGTCGGGATGGAACCAAACGATGTCTTTGTCTCGTTTGAACCAGGTCATCTGTTTACGAGAGTAGATACGGGAATTTTGTTTGATTTTCCCGATAGCGAATTCCAATGTCCATTCTCCATCCAGATACTTGAATATTTCTTTGTATCCTACGGTATTGAGCGAGTTCAGATGCCGGAAAGGATATACCTGCCGGGCTTCTTCCAACAAGCCGTCCTGCATCATGATGTCCACGCGGCGGTTGATGCGGTCATACAATTCTTCGCGGTCGCGAGTTAGTCCTATCTTGATGATGCGGAAAGGGCGTTCCTTGTGAGTGCGGGTACGAAAAGAAGTATAAGTTTTTCCAGTCATGTAGCATATTTCCAATGCATGTATTACTCGTTTGGGATTTTTCAGATCCACTATTTTGTAATACTCGGGGTCCAGCAGCTTTAGTTCGGCGCAAAGAGTGTCCAGTCCTTTTTGTTCGTAACGGTGTAGCATCAGCTGGCGTGTTTCGTTGTCTACAGTGGGGATATCATCTATGCCTTTGCAGATGGCATCTATATACATCATGGAACCTCCGGTCAGTATTACAGTGTCATGGTTTTGGTACAGGATTTCCAGTTGTGCTAACACATCTGCTTCGTATTGTGCGGCGCTGTAATAATCTGTTAGTTGTAATGTTCCGACAAAGTAATGAGGAACACGCGCCAGTTGCTTGGGAGTAGGGGCGGCAGTTCCTATCTTCAGGTCTGCATATAATTGGCGTGAATCTGCCGAGACAATGGAAGTCCGGAAGTGTTCGGCAATGGAAAGGCTTAGTTCGGTCTTTCCTACACCGGTAGGGCCGATAAGGACGATAAGGGTGTCAGGCATGGTGTTTATAAAAAGAGAGGGGCAGACGTTTAACGTCCGCCCCCGTTAAGATTAATAGTTTTCTTGCTCATAAGGGTCCGGTGAGGAGGCACCGCCCATATCAAATCCTTCGGGATCAAAGTCTTCCATATCGAAGTCTTGATCACCATAAAAATTCTCGTCTATATCCAGATTTCCGCTATTGCTTTTTGCCATCATTTCGTCAAAGTCGACGGTTTGTTTAGGGGCTTCTCCAGCTTTGCGCGAACATACTGCTTTGTCAAGGTCTTTGCCGGTGATGATTTCCGATAGTTCAATGAAAAACACTCGTTCTGCCAGCGGGTCGAATACATACAGCAATTTTTGCTTTTCGTCTTCCACCAAATCACTCAAGCGGGTTTCTCTCATGATGTAGCTGTCTTCTTCCGAACTACTTCCCATATCTTCCAGTGTGATTTCTTGATCTTTCTCCCAGTCGTCATCACAAATGAAGAAAGAGGTCATCTGGTCATCTTTATATCCTGCCGCTTTCAATATCGCTTCGTGCAAATCAAAGAAAGTTGCTTCCGAGTCTATCTTTATTTCTCTTATAAAATCATCGACTTCGTCAGAGATTATTGTAAATCTGTAAATCATATATTTTACTGTATATACTATATAACTTTTTTTTCGTGCAGTAAAGTTATAAAAAACTTTGTTATCTGATGATACCTCTTTGAGAATTTTCTATGAAAGAAATAATATATTCTATTTCTTTGCTCATAGGTATTTCTTTGCGTACTTGTTCCAAGGCATCGGTAACGTTCATACCATTTTGATAAATAATGCGATAGGTGTTGTGTATATTCTCTATTAGTTCATTAGAGAATCCGCGGCGGCGGAGTCCTACGATATTGATTCCTGCGTAGGCGATGGGTTCGCGCCCCGCTATAATATAAGGAGGAATGTCCTTGCTGAAACGTGAACCGCCCTGTACCATTACATAACCGCCTACCCGGCAGAATTGGTGCATCAATACGGCACCGCTGATAATGGCGTTATCATCAATGATAATTTCACCTGCCATCTTGGTGGCATTGCCTATGATGCAACCGCTGCCTATGATGGCATCATGTGCTACGTGTACCCCTTCCATCAACAGGTTGTTACTGCCCACTATGGTTTTGCCTTTAGCCGCTGTACCACGATTGATGGTTACATTCTCGCGAATGGTGTTGTTATCACCTATTTCGGCAGTCGTTTCTTCACCGCGGAATTTCAAATCCTGGGGAATAGCGCCTATAACAGCTCCCGGAAAAATGGTGTTGCCGTTCCCTATGCGTGAGCCATACAGTATATTGGCGTTAGGCATGATTGTGTTGTTATCGCCGATAACTACATTCTTGTCGATAAACACAAAAGGACCGATTTCTACATTCTCACCAATTCTTGCCTCGGGATGTATATATGCTAATGGACTAATCATGTTGTTTTTTTAGTGGTTATTTATTTTTTACTATTTGTGCCATAAACTCGGCTTCGCAGACTACTTTCTCGCCTACAAACACATATCCTTTCATTGTGGAGATGCCCCGGCGGATAGGAGCCAACAATTCAACACGGAACAATAAAGTGTCTCCCGGCACTACTTTCTGACGGAACTTCACTCCGTCTATCTTCATGAAGTAGGTGGAGTACCTTTCGGGTTCATCCACTGAGTTCAAAACAAGCAGACCGCCGCATTGTGCCATGGCCTCTACTTGAAGTACACCAGGCATGACAGGTTCCTGCGGAAAATGTCCCTGGAAGAAAGGTTCGTTGGCTGTTACATTTTTCACACCGACAATGTGGTTCGCGCCGATGGCAACGACTTTGTCCACCAACTGGAACGGATAACGGTGCGGGAGCAGCTCGCGAATGCGGTTTACGTCCATGATGGGGGATTCATTGCAGTTATAGGATGGGGCCTGTATTTCGTGAAGTTTGATTTCTTTGCGTATTTGGCGGGCAAACTTGTTATTAATGGTGTGCCCAGGACGGGTGGCGATGATACGGCCTTTGATGGGCTTGCCTATCAGTGCCAAGTCACCGATGATATCCAGTAGCTTGTGACGTGCCGGTTCGTTGTCCCATACCAGAGGGATATGATTGATATAGCCCAGTTTGGTGGCGTCCATGTGGGGAACACCCATGACATCGGCCAGCTTGTCATAATTTTCTTGGCTCATCTCTTTTTCGTAAATTACGATGGCGTTGTCCAGATCGCCTCCCTTGATCAGTCCGGCACCCAGCAATGGTTCTATTTCGCGGACGAATACAAAGGTACGCGCGGAAGCTACCTCGGTGGGGAATTTAGCCATGTCTTCCAGTGTGGCGAACTGATTGGACAGTATTTTAGACTGATAAGAGATCAGTGCGTTCACACTGAAATTTTCGTCCGGAAGAACAATGATGGAAGATCCGGTTTCCTCGTCCCTAAATTCGATTTTTGATTTTATAATATAGTAATCCTTGACAGCATTCTGTTCTTCGATTCCTACACGCTGTATATTTTCTACATACGCTTTAGCACTGCCGTCCAGAATAGGGAATTCGGGACCGCTTACCTGAATCAGGCAGTTGTCTATACCAGCTGCATAAAGAGCTGCCAAAGCATGTTCTACTGTACTTACTTTTATTCCGTTTTTCATCAGCACAGTGCCGCGGGTGGTATCACCTACATTTTCTGCTACGGCATCAATTATTGGTTGTCCTTCAAGATCAATTCGTTGGATTTTATACCCGTGGTTGTCCGGTGCAGGATTGAATGTCACCGTCAAGTTTACTCCGGTGTGAAGGCCTTTTCCATTTAAAGAAAAACTGCCTCTTAATGTCTTCTGTTTCAACATGGGGTTTATTTATTTAGTTGTTTTTTTAATTCTTCTATCTCTTTCTGCATGGCGTTCAGTGTGGCGTACATTTCGGGTAGTTTTTTGTATACGGCCGATGATTTCATGAAATTCTTGGCGTCGATGGCCGGAGTGCCTAGAATTTGCTCGTTGGATTTCACGTTGCCGGGAACGCCTGCTTGTGCGCCGATACCTACCTTGTCACCTATCTTAATATGTCCGGCTAGTCCTACTTGTCCGCCAAACATACACCATTCACCTACTTTGGTAGAACCTGCAATACCCACCTGTGATGCCATGACAGTGTGGCTTCCTACTTCCACATTGTGTGCTATCTGGATCAGGTTGTCCAGTTTCACCCCTTTATGTACAATGGTGGCACCCATGGTGGCACGATCTACGCAAGTATTAGCACCAATCTCCACATTATCTTCTATGATGGCAATGCCTATTTGTGGAATTTTTTCGTACCCTTCGGGAGAAGGTGCGAATCCGAATCCATCAGCACCGATTACGCAGCCTGCATGCAGGGTACAGTTGTTTCCTACCAAGCAGTCGTGATAGATAGTGGCATGTGGATAAAGTGTACAATTATTACCTACTTTGGCATGACTTCCTACAGTAGCGTGCGGATGGAGGGAAGTGTTGTCCCCAATCTCAGCACCATCGCCTACGCAGGCAAACGGAGCGATATATACATCCTTCCCCAACTTCGCAGTGGGGGCAACGTATGCCAGCGGATCTATACCGGTCTTTTTAGGTTTGCTCATTTCATAGAGCGTCAGTAATTTAGCCAGGCTTTCGTAGGCGTTGTCTACCTTGATTAAGGTAGCTTTTACTTCTTGCTCGGGAACGAAATCTTTGTTTACCAACACAATGGTAGACTGAGTATCGTAAATGTAATGAGTATACTTAGGATTTGAAAGAAAAGAAATCGCTCCCGGCACGCCTTCCTCTATTTTAGCAAAAGTATGCACAGTTGCGTTTTCATCGCCAACAATAATTCCCTGGATGTATTCCGCAATTTGTTTAGCTGAGAACTCCATAATACTGTCTAATTCTTTATGTTCTAAATGTTTCAGTTTTGTTACTTGCGTGTTACATGTTAGTGTAAACACATCATTAATTATGCAAATTACGCATTTTTTTTTTATATATCCGTACAATTCGCTAATTATTTAATGTCCGTCGTTTTCGGAACGCAGGTAACATATATAATATTTCTTGACTTTTCGGGAGAGGAGAGAGATGTTGAGCATATCTGAAGCCTTGGCTATATCACAGGTGCTGCCATCTTTATAGATGATTTCAATACTGTCATCCTCCTTTTTATACATATTGTTTTCTATACTGGATATAGATAGGAAGTATTTTGCTTCTTTTTTGTTGATATTCAGTTGTTTACTTATCCTCGAAAGAATTTCTTCTTTTCGCGTTTTTGTGATAGAAGAGGAGGTCACCTCTACTTTGAATAGTCTCCTGTTAATCATTCCACGGCTCAGAGTGGACAATACCACATCGCTGTGATTGCTCCAAACTTTCAGTGCGGTCCATATATCATTATCATCTAATTGAATAAAATTTTCAAGACAATCCGGGCTGTTATAAAATTCTTTTTTATCAATAGAGTGGTATAAAAAGAATCTTAAAGCGGGTGAGGCGAACAGCTCCACGCCACGTAAAGCTAATTCCTTTGCTCGTGTCAGAGTGTTGATCAGCATTTTTTCACTGGCAACGGATGTCTTGTGCAGATATACCTGCCAGTACATCAGGCGGCGGGACATCAGGAAATTTTCGATGGAGTAAATACCTTTAGACTCTACTACCAGGTGATCGTCTTTTACATCAAGCATTTTGATGATGCGGGCGGACCCGATATTGCCTTCGGATACACCGGTATAGAAACTGTCACGCCGCAAATAGTCCAAACGATCCATATCCAATTGGCCGCTGACCAGTTGGTGCAGGAATTTCTTGGGATATTCATCTTTGAATATCTGTATGGCAAGATTGAGTTGACCTTTCATGTCCTTGTTTATTCGTTCCATCAGCATCAAGGAGATTTCTTCATGTGAAACACCTCCTACCAATGTGTTTTCCAGCACATGGGAGAAGGGACCGTGTCCGATGTCGTGTAACAGGATGGCAGCTTGTACGGCTTCCGCTTCGCTGTCAAAGATGAAGTTACCTTTGGCGGTAAGGTGTTTGATAGTTTCACTCATTAAGTGGAAAGCACCTAATGAGTGTTGGAAACGGGTATGTTGTGCTCCCGGATATACAGCAGAGGACAGGCCCAGTTGCTTGATGCGGGTAAGACGTTGCAGCAATGGGTGACATACAATGTCATATAGTAACCCCTTCGGGATGTTGATAAACCCGAAGACGGGGTCATTTATAATTTTTCGGTCACTCATGGGGAATGATTATTCAGTGTGCTGATATGCTAATAAACCAATGTACTACGCTATGTATCTACCTGGTAATTTGCATATTAGCACATTGTTTTATTGGCACATTATTTTCTCCATCTGTGCCTGGACTTTCTGAGCTTCTTGTCCTGCTACAGTCGCAAAATTCTCAGTTTTATCCGCATAGATAATGGCACGGCTTGAATTAACAATAAGTCCACAGGTACTATTCATGCCATATTTGCAGACTTCCTCTAGAGAACCTCCTTGTGCACCGATTCCAGGTACAAGCAGGAAGTGGTTGGGGACAATTTTACGGATGTCTTCGAAAGCACGTCCTTGTGTGGCGCCTACTACATACATCATGTTTTCATCGTTGGCCCATTCTTGTGATTTGCGCAATACTTTTTCGAAAAGGCGTTCGCCGTTGGTGTCTTCGGTCAGCTGGAAGTCGTGGGAACCCTTGTTGCTGGTAAGTGCTAGCAGGATTACCCATTTGCCTTCGTAACTCAGGAAGGGAGTCACGCTGTCTTCACCCATGTAAGGAGCTACGGTGACTGAGTCAATGTCCAGCTCTTCAAAGAATGTGCGGGCATACATAGCCGAAGTGTTTCCAATATCGCCACGTTTTGCATCGGCAATGATGAATTGGTCGGGATAGTTTTCCTTGATGTAGGATACAGTCTTTTCGAAAGCGATCCATCCTTTTACGCCCATGCTTTCATAAAAGGCCAGATTGGGTTTATAGGCGATGCAATAAGGGGCAGTAGCGTCAATGATAGCTTTATTGAAGGCGAAAATCGGGTCTTCTTCTTTTAACAGATGTTCGGGAATTTTCTTTATGTCGGTATCTAGCCCTACACAGAGGAATGATTTTTTCTTTTGGATATTTTCAAATAATTGTTGCTTGTTCATTATTATATTTACAGTTTATGGTTTACGATATTTTAATTATAATTCGCTCTCTTTCAAACGTTCTGCATTCTCGGCTACAGTCAAATGGTCGATACAGTCTTGAATGTCTCCATCCATAAAGGCGGCCAAATTGTAAATGGTATAGTTGATGCGGTGGTCGGTGATACGTCCTTGTGGATAATTGTAGGTACGTATTTTTGCCGATCTGTCTCCGGTAGATACCATCGTTTTGCGTTTGCTGGCAATGTCGTCAATGTACTTTTGGTGTTCTTTATCATATATAAAGGTACGCAGGCGAGAAAGGGCTCGTTCTTTATTCTTCGGCTGGTCACGGGTTTCGGTACATTCTATCAGGATTTCCTCTACTATCCCGGTGTTGGGATTCTTCCAGTTGTAGCGCAGGCGTACTCCGGATTCCACCTTATTTACGTTCTGTCCGCCGGCACCACCGCTTCGGAAAGTGTCCCACTTGATTTCCCCTTCGTTGATTTCCACATCAAAAGGCTCTGCTTCGGGTAAAACGGCGACTGATGCGGCTGAAGTATGTACACGTCCTTGGGTTTCGGTGGCTGGTACACGTTGTACACGATGTACGCCCGATTCATATTTCAAAGTGCCATATACTTTATCTCCGGTTACGGAGCAGATAATTTCCTTAAAACCTCCTGCTGCTCCTTCATTGGCGCTGGATACTTCCAGTTTCCAACCTTTTGTCTCGCAGTATTTGGAGTACATACGGAACAGGTCACCTGCAAAAATGGCGGCTTCATCACCTCCCGTACCACCGCGTATTTCCAGAATAGCATTTCGGTCATCTTGCGGATCCGCAGGAACGAGTAGTAGTTTGATTTCCTCTTCCAGTTCTGGAATGCGGACTTCGCAGAGATTTGCCTCTTCGCGTGCCATTTCTTTCATCTCCGGGTCGGATTCGTTAGTCATGATTTGTTTGGCCTCTTCCAGTCCATTCAGGCATTGTATATATTCTCTACGGGCTTTCATGATGTCATTCAAGTCCTTGTATTCCTTGGTGAGCTTGACATAACGTTTTTGGTCAGCTATGACATTAGGGTCTGTAATGAGGGTGGAAACTTCCTCAAAGCGAGCCACTAACCCGTCTAATTTCTCAAGTAATGTATTATTGTTTTCTGCCATTCTTTTCTAAACATTTATTTGCGACATACCAAGTGAGTAATATCCACCCAAGTATGGCAAGTACTTTTCTTACTATATATAGTATGTCATGCCAAGTTGTTTCATGACCCCATGCGGTAGAGATGAAATACAACTCGCGTATTGTATCAATTGTAACTAATGAGCATATTATTGCTCCCATGCCATAAAAAAATCTTTTTTTTAATGTAGCATGCTTGGAAGCGTTATTATAATATTGCTTGTCAGTATTTGAATTCTCCAAACTCACTTTTGATAATTAGTTCCTTCTTGTCACTTTCTTCTATACGTCCCACAATCTTCGCGTCAATATTGAATGACTTGCTGATGGCGATCACCTCTTCGGCATGTTCGGGTGAGAGGTAAACTTCCAGGCGGTGGCCCATATTAAATACTTTGTACATTTCTTCCCAATCGGTGCCGCTTTGTTCCTTGATGGTTTTGAACAGAGGGGGGACAGGGAACAGGTTGTCCTTTACTACACGGCAATTGTTTCCTATAAAGTGCAGGACTTTGGTTTGAGCACCGCCTGAGCAGTGAACCATTCCGTGAATTTCAGGTCGGAGCGCATCCAGTAATTTCTTCACTACCGGAGCATAGGTACGGGTAGGTGAGAGTACCAGCTTTCCTGCATCCAGCGGACTTCCTTCTACAGTATCGGTCAGCTTCAAATTGCCACTGTATACTAGTTCTTCAGGTACTGCCTTGTCATAGCTTTCGGGATATTTCTCAGCCAAGTATTTTGCGAACACGTCGTGGCGGGCGCTGGTGAGTCCATTGCTGCCCATGCCTCCGTTGTATTCTTTTTCATAAGTAGCCTGTCCGTAAGATGCCAGACCTATGATGACGTCACCCGGGCGAATATTGGCATTGTTAATGACATCGGTACGTTTCATGCGGCATGTTACGGTAGAATCTACGATGATGGTACGAACCAAGTCACCTACATCAGCAGTCTCGCCTCCAGTAGCGTATACGCCTACACCCATTTCGCGAAGTTCGGCCAACAGTTCATCCGTTCCGTTGATGATAGCGGAAATTACTTCACCCGGAACGAGTAGCTTATTACGGCCGATAGTTGATGAAACCAGAATATTATCTACTGCACCTACACACAACAAGTCATCGATGTTCATAATCAGTGCATCTTGTGCAATGCCTTTCCATACGCTTAAATCGCCGGTTTCTTTCCAATACAAATAAGCCAGTGATGATTTGGTGCCTGCACCATCAGCGTGCATAATGTTGCAATATTCAGGATCTCCGCCTAGAATATCGGGGATGATTTTACAAAAAGCTTGTGGAAAAATACCTTTGTCAATGTTCTTAATGGCGTTGTGCACATCTTCCTTGGATGCTGACACACCGCGCTGCATGTATCGTTGATTGCTCATGAGTTATATATTTTATTCAATTGAATGTGCAAAAATAGTTATTATTTTGCTTATAGCCTTGAGTTTTATGAAAATAAAAGAGGAGAAGAGATTTATTCTGTTTCCATATTATTGCCGTTCCTGTTTTAGATTTATTGCTATACTCTTATTTTTTAGACGAGTAAATTTAATATTTATATCGAACTGACATTGATATCATACATTATTTATATGTTACAATGCCTTATCAATATAACGCCATAAAGAAAGACGCATAGTACAACCACCTCTATTAATATCAAATATCTTAAAGACTATAAAAGAAAACACAGCCTAATTTAACGTGAAATATAAAATTTCCCCGTCACTTCATCGTCTTCATTACCAGTATGTTCCGGTGTGAAAATATCTATAAAGGCCCCGAAACGGTAGGTAATCGCGGTCAATGTACAACATTGCGATCATCGCACCCATAGCGGCAAAATTCCAACAGATGTACCTTGCCGGCAGTATGTTACCATGAAAACAGCTTTATGGCTTTATTGCTTCACCTGTGTGAAGCGGCGGTTTCACACAGGTGACAACGGCTCTTCACCCGAATGACAGGGCCTGTTCACCTGAGTGATGGTACAGATGGTGCACTCTTCTTGCACGGATACTGCCGTAAATATATCAAGATTATGTATCCAATATGACAATTGGCATCTGACGAGCTGGCTTCCGCAAGGAAAAACGAAAAAAACACTTTGTGGGGATACAGAAAATTACGTCACCATATATCGCTGTATATCAGCATAATGCGGTGACGGGACAAAAAACATTGCAGTGCGGAAACGAAAAATAACAGTATGTAAAGTTTTATCAGATTATAACTTAACAACAAAGATGGATATTCCCGGCAGACAAACTTTTTGAGAGCCGGGCATCTGCTACGACATAATGTGTCATACCAAAGAAACAGTTTGCATTTTTTATTTTACGATTGTTCCGACAAAGGTTTGTGCTCCTGCATTATTCAAGATATATACTGTATAGAATCCGCCAGGTAATGAGGCTATGGACATTTGGGGTGCATAAACAAAATATTTTATTTCTTCACCGGTAGCAGTAAATATTTTCACTGTTTTTGCTTCTTTTATTTCAGGCAGGGTGAGAATATCTCCGTCATTTAGTAAAGGCATGTCTGTTTCTGAAATTGCATTCAGTTCCAAGGGAGCGCTTTCGTTTCCGAAACGGTCGGCAGCAGTTACGGCAAAATAACGTTTTTGTCGCCAAGGTGAAATAGGGGTATATTCGTATTCCGTATGGGTGAGATAGGTTTCCAGTAAGTTTCCGGCATCTGTGATATCTACTGGATAGGTATCTGAGGCATAAAGATGATAGGTGACAAGACCTCCGTTGTTATCTGTGGAAATCTGCCAGCTCATGTGCATTTTTCCGTCCGGCAACAGTTGCAGGGAAGGCATGGCCGGAGTGGATGGGGGGATGCTGTCCATCCAGGTCATTGGGGGAATCAATGCCGGAGTGGTATAGAAATTCTCTTGGAGTTCGTCCCAAATGCCTTTGGTGTTGTTTAATAGAAAACGATTGCGGAAATAGGCTTGTCCGTTTAGTTTTATCTGACGGGTGAAATAAAGTTGGCGGACTATTTCGTCCAACGGCCAATTTTGTTCGTTGGGAGAGAGGAAATAAATGCCCAAACCAGGTATTATCCAGCGGTTACCACAATTCTCTTTCCAATCCAATGCAAAAGGATAGAAATTATTTCCCTGAAAATACATCATCGGGAACAATGCATCATGAATACCTTCTTTTAGCCATTTCTGAGCATCTTGGTAAACTACATGATAAGCGTTCCATCCACGGGAGGGGTATCGGTTGGTATCTCGGTATTTGCCAATAGGGGAACTGCTGACTTTCACCCAGGGTTTGATAGTCTTGATGTCGGTATAGAGCCTATGCACAATATCTGTGATATTATCACGCCGCCATTGTTTCAACTCCTTACCTTTACCGTATTTCCGGTAGGTGTCCTTGTCAGGAAAGTTATCGGCTTGCTCGGGGTAGCGGATGTAATCGAAATGAATGCCGTCTATATCATAACGGGAAGTTATTTCTTTTACTATGCATGACAGATATTCTTTGGTTCCCGGATTTCCCGGGTCCAAGTACCAGTTACCTTTATAAAGTTTGCAAATTGTCCGGTTTTTCCGTACTACGGAGCTACGTCCTTGCAATTGTACTTGACGGGTATTTCCGGCAGGAATCGTAACAATCCATGCATGTAGTTCCATGCCTCGTTTGTGGCATTCTCCGATGGCGAAAGCCAAAGGGTCATATCCGGGATTCCCTCCTGTGCTACCTGTCAGTGATTCGGCGAAAGTTTCTATGGCGGAAGGATAAATCATATCTCCGCGCAGACGGGTTTGCAACAATACCGTATTGAAATTGGCGGCTTTCAGACGATCCAGTATATCACATAATTCTTTTTGCTGACGCCGGATGCCTGATGCGTTTATTGCCTTGTTACGAGGCCAGTCCATTCCTCCAAGCGTAGTGAGCCAGGTGGCACGGATTTCATATTTAGGTTGTGAGAAAACTGATAAGAAACTCACTATGACTAGTAATAAAGTTATAAAGAATGTTCGCATTTACTTTAATTTTAGGGCAAAGATACGAAGTAATCAATTAATTCGTTACTTTTGCCCCAACAAAACAAAAAATAGAATATGATAACCTTTATTATTGCATTATTGGTTCTTGTAGGCGGATACTTTTTGTATGGAAGTTATGTGGAACGTGTGTTCGGTCCTGACAAGATTAGGAAGACACCTGCCCTGACCATGGCGGATGGTGTTGACTTTATTCCACTTCCTACTTGGAAGATTTTTATGATTCAATTTTTGAATATAGCCGGCTTAGGACCTATTTTCGGTGCTATAATGGGAGCGAAGTTTGGTACGGCGTCTTATTTGTGGATTGTTTTAGGTACCATTTTTGCCGGGGCGGTACACGATTATTTGTCCGGAATGCTTTCCATTCGGCATGAGGGCGAGAGTTTGCCGGAAATTATCGGTCGTTATTTAGGGCTTCCCACAAAGCAGTTAATGCGTGGTTTTACGGTTGTGCTGATGATATTAGTCGGAGCGGTTTTTGTGGCAGGACCAGCCGGATTGCTTGCCAAACTTACTCCGGAGTATATGGATGTTACTTTTTGGATTATTGTTGTGTTTTTCTATTATATGTTGGCTACATTGTTGCCGGTAGATAAGATTATAGGAAAAATATATCCATTGTTTGCCATTGCTTTATTGTTTATGGCAGTGGGGATTTTGGTGATGTTGTTATGGAATCATCCGGCATTGCCCGAAATTACGGATGGTCTACATAATACCCATCCTGCCGGATTACCAATTTTTCCTATAATGTTTGTTTCTATTGCTTGTGGGGCCATCAGTGGCTTTCATGCCACACAATCTCCACTGATGGCACGTTGTATGAAGAATGAGAAGTATGGTCGTCCTATTTTTTATGGAGCGATGGTGACCGAAGGGATAGTGGCATTGATTTGGGCTGCTGCCGCTACTTATTTTTTTCATCAAAATGGTATGGAGGAGAGTAATGCTTCGATTATTGTGGACAGCATAACCAAGGAATGGTTGGGTACGATAGGAGGTTTATTGGCTGTACTGGGGGTAATTGCCGCTCCTATTACCAGTGGAGATACCGCTTTGCGTTCAGCTCGTTTGATTGTTGCCGATTTTATGCATTTGGAACAAAAAAGTATAGCGAAACGTTTATTGATTTGTATTCCTATTTTTGCGGTAACTATCGGTATATTATTGTACAGTCAGCGTGATGCGGCGGGATTTGATATGATATGGCGTTATTTTGCCTGGTGTAATCAGGCTTTGTCTGTGTTTACTTTGTGGGCGGTCACTGTTTTTCTAGTACGTGCGAAAAAGAATTATTATATCACCTTGTTTCCTGCCCTGTTTATGACGGCTGTATGTTCTACTTATATTTGCATAGCCCCCGAAGGATTAGCGTTTTCGGATTATGTATCTTATATAATTGGTAGTCTTTGTACGTTGGTAGCCGCTATAGGGTTTGCAAGTTGGTATAGGAAACAAAACAGCATAGTTTATGAAAAAATATAGAAAATCGATTTGGTTGCCTGTAGCTTTATTGGTCTATACTACGGCGATGGCCGTTTATTTTATTCCGCGCAATACGGAAATAAGTGATACGGAAAAGTATCTCACAGTAGGTTTATCCTATATGATTATAGCGTTGTTATGGATTGTCCTTCGTAAGAAAGAAAAGGCGGAGGAAAGACGTGAACGTGATTTGGAAAACAAAAAATAACTATTAAACGACAACATTATGAAGAAAATTTTAGTCAGCTTGATGCTGTTGGTAATGACTGCACTGAGTGCACATGCTCAATTTGAGAAGGATGTATGGTATGTGAATGCTTCATTGACAGGGCTTGACCTATCTCATAGCAAGAATGAAGGAACAAATTTTGGTTTTGCTTTAACCGGCGGCGCATTTGTAGCCGATAATGTGGCTGTGTTGCTGAATTTTAAAGGCAATTATGTAGAACATGGAATGGATGAAACCAGTATTGGTGCACAGGGACGTTATTATTTTTCCAGTTGCGGTATTTATGGAGGACTAGGAATGGCGTATAAACACCTTTCTTGTGTAGGGTTTAAAAAGAATCTGGTTTGTTTGACACCGGAAGTCGGATATGCTTTTTTCTTGGGTAGAAATGTGACTATTGAACCGTCTGTATATTATGACTTGAGTTTTAGTGATACTTCAGAATTTAGTAAATTAGGATTCAAGATAGGATTCGGGGTTTATTTCTGATTGATTTAATTCCACCACAGATTACGCAGATTATTGAATGGGAGAATTCATTGAAATTCAATCTATGTAAATCTGTATAATCTGTGGTGAAAAACTTTTTATGTGAGATTAATGCGCATAGAGATGCGTGAACGGAATTTCTTTACCATCACTACCTGTTACTTTTAATTTCAGTTGTCCTCCGTTCTGGTCGAAATAACGTAATTCCATTGGATGATATCCTTTTGCCAATGCTTTTTGCCCCACTATTTCTTTAGGCCCGTGAGGTCCGTCATTGTCTACTATCTGTTCACTGTCTATAGTTAATGTACTACCATCATCGGATAGGAGTGCAAA